>NZ_JAXCMJ010000005.1:0-166504 GCF_038084995.1 Sphingomonas sp. 2378 | reverse complement strand
ACGCGGACGGTTACGATGGCGCATGACCTGGCCGCGATACGCTCCCCTCCCGCCTGCGGGAGGGGGTGGGGGAGGGCAGGCCAAGGGTGGTGGTCTCGGTGAGACTTCTTTCCCTCCCCTCGATCCCCTCCCGCCTGCGGGAGGGGAGGAAGAAGACCGTGTGCCCTACCGAACGTCCACGACCGCCACCGCGTCCGCTTTCCCGCCGAAGGCCACCGTCTCGCCGGCCATCGCACCCATCAGCGCGCGGGCCAGCGGTGCGGCATAGGCGATCCGGTCGTGCGCCGGATCGGCTTCGTCATGGCCGACGATGGTCAGCGTGCGGGGCTGGCCGTTCAACCGGATCGTCACCACGCTGCCGATCCCGACCTCATCCTCGGCAGGCGCGGGCGCGGGTTCGGCGGTGGCGGCGCGGGTATTCCAGTAGCGGAGTTCGCGTTGCAGTCGCGTCCGCTCCTCTTCCTCCGACGCGGCGGCCAGCGCGGCCTCCACCTCGGCGACCTTGGCGCGCGTCAGTTCGCCTCCGCGCGGGGTGACCCAATTGGGGCCGGGCGGGATGGGCAGTTCGAACTTGGGTTCGAGATGCTCCTCATCGGATTCGCGGCGAAAGGCGACACTCATCGGGGATCAACGTTCATGGACATGGTGCGGGTCCATGACGGGCGGTGCGGTTCGCCGCAAGCACGGCTTGAGTTTTCCCCCAGTTGGTGTAAAGGGCCACGCTTTCACGGAACGCAAATATTCACCCGTGCCGCATGGGTGTATCCGCCAGCCGAGAGGGATGGGTCCCTTGGTTCGGCGGTACGCGCTCCTTTTTCTGTTGGAGTCCCCATGCCTTTTTCTGCCTTGCCGCCGGTCCTGTCGGCTGCTCTCTCCGCGCGTGGCTATAGCGCACCCACCCCCGTCCAGGCCGCCGTCATCGAGGACGACGCGCAGGGCCGCGACCTGATCGTGTCCGCCCAGACCGGCTCGGGCAAGACCGTCGCCTTCGGCCTCGCCATGGCGAGCGAATTGCTCAGCGGCGGCGATCACCTGCCCCAGCCGGGTGCGCCCATGGCGCTGGTCATCGCGCCGACCCGCGAACTGGCATTGCAGGTCAGCCGCGAACTGGAATGGCTCTATGCCGGTGCCCGTGCCCGCATCGCCACCTGCGTCGGCGGCATGGACGCCTCGCGCGAACGTCGCGCGCTCAGCCATGGCACGCACATCGTCGTCGGTACGCCGGGCCGTCTGCGCGACCATCTGGAGCGCGGCGCGCTCGACCTGTCGTCGCTGAAGTTCGTCGTGCTCGACGAGGCGGACGAGATGCTCGACATGGGTTTCCGCGAAGACCTGGAGCAGATTCTCGACGGCACGCCCTCCGAGCGTCGCACCTTGCTGTTCTCGGCGACCATGCCGCGCCCGATCGTGCAGCTTGCCAAGCGTTACCAGACCAACGCCAAGCGGATCGAGACGATCAGCGAGGATAAGGGCCATGCCGACATCGCCTATCAGGCGGTGACGGTCGCGCCTGCCGATATCGAGGCGGCGGTGGTCAACCTGCTGCGCCTGCACGAAGCCGAAGTGGCGATCCTGTTCTGTGCCACCCGCGACAATGTCCGTCACCTCCACGCCAGCCTGGTCGAGCGCGGCTTCTCGGCGGTGGCGCTGTCGGGCGAGCATTCGCAGAATGAGCGCAACCATGCGCTCCAGGCATTGCGTGATGGCCGCGCGCGCGTCTGCGTCGCGACCGACGTGGCGGCGCGCGGTATCGATCTGCCCGGCCTGACGCTGGTGATCCATGTCGAAATCCCGCGCGATGCCGAGGCGCTTCAGCACCGCTCGGGCCGTACCGGTCGCGCGGGCCGCAAGGGCACCGCGATCCTGATCGTGCCGTACCCGCGCCGTCGCCGGGTCGAGGGGATGCTGCGTGGCGCGCGGATCGATGCCGAGTGGCGTCGCGCGCCGACGCTGGAGGAAATCCGCGAGCAGGACCGCGAGCGCCTGCTCGCCGCGCTGCTCGCCCCGGTCGAGGTGGACGAGGGCGATCGCGAACTGGCGACCCGTTTGCTCGCCGAAAAATCCCCCGAGGATATCGCGGCGGCGTTGGTCCGTTCGCACCGCGCCGCGCTGCCCCAGGCCGAGGAACTGGTCGAGGGCGATGCTCCGGCCCCGCGTGAGCGTCGCGAAGGCTTTGACGACACCGCCTGGTTCCGCATGAGCGTGGGCCGCAGCCAGAATGCCGATCCGCGCTGGCTGTTGCCGCTGATCTGTCGTCGCGGTCACATCACCCGCAACGAGATCGGCGCGATCCGCATCCAGCCGAACGAGACGCTGTTCGAAATCCCCTCTGCGCTGGCGTCGCGCTTCGTGGCCGCGCTGAAGCGGACCGAGGCGGATCATGCCGAGGACGATATCGCGATCGAGCAGGCCGACGGCCCGCCCGCCGGTGGTTCGGGCCATGGCGGTCCGCGTCGTGGTCCGGGCGGTGGCAATCGTCCGATGGGCGGTCGCCCGGCGGGCGGCCCCGGCGGCCCGCGCCGCTACTCGCCGCGCCCCACCCAGGGCGGCTCCCGCGGCCCGCGTCGCGGTTAACCCTTAATTCCTCCCCAAGCTGGGCTTGGGGAGGGGGACCGCCGGGCGTCAGCCCGGTGGTGGAGGGGCGGGGGCCTATCGCTGGTGTTGCAATGCCCCACCACCACGCCCTGACGGGCGCGGTCCCCCTCCCCATCGGAGATGGGGAGGATTTTTAGTGGATTTCCCGCCCGGCCTTCCACAGCCGCAGCGCGCGGCCCTGGACCGGGAAGCCATCGAACGGCGTATTGCCCGCCGAGGCGAAGGCGTCGCCCGACACCATCCATGGCGTCTCGGCATCGAACAGCATCAGGTCGGCGGGCTTGCCCGGCTCCAGCGTGCCGGTGTCGAGGCCGAGTATCTTGGCCGGGTGGCTCGCCAGCAGCGCGAACAGCCGGGGCAGGCTGATCCGCTCGTCGCGCACCAGCATCAGCGCGAGCGGCAGCAGCGTCTCCGCCCCCGCCATGCCCGCTTCGGCATCGACGAAGGGCAGGCGCTTGGCTTCCGGCCCATGCGGATCGTGGCCGGAGCCGATCACATCGACCGTCCCGTCCGCGATGGCGGCCAGCGCCGCCTGCCGGTCGCTCTCGTCACGCAAGGGCGGGGAGAGGCGGGCGAAGGTGCGGAAATCGGTGATCGCGATGTCGGACAGGTGGAGATGGGCGGGCGTGATCCCGCACGTCACCTTCACGCCGCGCCGCTTGGCCGCGCGGATCAGCTCGAAGCCCGCCGCCGTCGTCACCTGCCGGATATGCAGCGTCGCGCCCGTCTCCTCCGCCAGCATCAGGTCGCGGGCGATGGCGAGCGACTCGGCGATGGCGGGGGCCGATGGCAGGCCCAGGCGGCTGGCCGTCTCGCCCTCGGTCGCGACCGCATCGGCGGCAAGGCCACCATCCTCGGCATGGGAAATGACGGTCAGGCCCAGATCGCCCGCATAGGCGAGAACCCGGTGCATGACGCCCGAATCGGCGATCCAGCCGCGCCCGGTGCCGACCGCCTTGGCACCCGCCGAGACGCACACCGCCATTTCGGCGAGGTCCGTGCCTGCCAGTGATCGGGTCGCCGCCGCGATGGGGTGAATCCACAGGTCCGGCCGCCCGATCAGCGCGGCGCGCTGCACCACGCCCGGATCGTCGAGGACCGGCGACTGGTCGGGCATCAGGCCGATGCGCACGATCCCGCCCGCGCGACAGGCGGCGCGGTCGACCTTGAACACGCCCAGATCGACGATGCCGGGGGCGAGCATCTTGCCGCCGCAGTCGATGACCGTCGCGCCTTCCGGCACGTCGCCGGTACCGGTTATGACGCCGTCCTCGACCAGCAGGGCTTTGCCCGTGATCTCGCCACCTACCGGGCAGATCAGCGTGGCACCCGTAAAGGCGGTGATGCTCATGCCCAGCCCTCCAGCTTGCGAGCCCTTCGGGTCAGTACGTCCAGGCACGCCATGCGCACCGCGACGCCCATCGCCACCTGCTCGGTGATCGCCGATTGCGGGCCGTCGGCCACGTCCGAGTCGATCTCGACCCCCCGGTTCATCGGGCCGGGATGCATGACCAGTGCGCCGGGCTTGGCGCGCTTCAACCGTTCGGCGGTAAGTCCATAGCGCATCCGATATTCGCGCGTGGAGGGGATATAGCCGCCCGCCATCCGCTCATTCTGGACGCGCAGCATCATGACCACATCGGCATCCTCGATGGCTTCGTCGAAATCGGTGAAGGGGGTGACGAACATCCGCTCGATCCCCTTGGGCATCAGCGTCGAGGGCGCGCAGACCCGCACCTCTGCGGCCAGCGCGGTGAGGGCGAGAATGTCCGAGCGCGCGACCCGGCTGTGCAGGATGTCGCCGCAGATGACGATCTTCTGCCCCGCGACGCTGCCCCGGCGGCGGCGGATGGTCAGCATGTCGAGCAGCGCCTGCGTCGGATGCTCGTGCCGCCCGTCGCCCGCGTTCAGGACCGGGCAGTCGACCTTGTCGGCGATCAGGCGGACCGCGCCGCTCGCCATGTGGCGGATCACGATCACATCGGCGCGCATCGCGTTCAGCGTCATCGCCGTGTCGATCAGCGTTTCGCCCTTCTTCACGCTCGACTGCGCCGCGTGCATGTTGACCACGTCGGCACCCAGGCGTTTCCCTGCGATCTCGAAGGACAACAGCGTGCGCGTCGAGTTCTCGAAAAAGGCGTTGATCTGGGTGAGGCCCGCCAGCCGCGTGTCGGGCGTGTCGGTCGCGCCGCGATCGAGCCAATGTTCCGCCTCGTCGAGCAGGAACATGATCTCATGCGGTTGAAGGCCGTCGATACCGGTCAGATGCCGGTGCGGGAAAACGGCGCCACCCTGAATGAGCGTGCCGGGGCGATGATCCGAGGTCTGCATTAAAGCCGCCGGGTAGCGAGCGGAAGGAGAGTCGGCAACCCAATTCCTCCCCAAGCTTGCTTGGGGAGGGGGACCGCCGGGCGATAGCCCGGTGGTGGAGGGGCGAGGGGCTTGGCGAGCGTTGTCTGCCCCTCCACCGTCGCTGGCGCGACGGTCCCCCTCCCCATCGTAGATGGGGAGGAATGGGAGGTCAGGCCATCACCAGCGCGTCGATGGCGGCTTGCAGGATGTGCGCGGCGGCGAGGTTGTCGATGCGTTCGGCGCGTTTGGCGCGGCTCATATCCTGTTCGATCATCGTGCGTTCGACCGCGACCGTGGACCAGCGCTCGTCCCAGAGCAGGATCGGCCCTAAGTCCGCACAGTTGCGCGCGAAGGCGCGGGTCGATTGCGAGCGCGGGCTCTCGCTGCCGTCGAGGTTCAGGGGCAGGCCGATGACCAGCCCCTTCACCCCCTGTTGCGCGATCATCGCGATCAGTTGTTCCTTGTCGTGCGTAAACTTGGTCCGGCGGATCAGCGTGGCGGGGCTGGCGAAGCTCCACCCGGCATCGCACAAGGCGGTGCCCACGGTCTTGGTCCCGACGTCCAGCCCGATCAGCCGCCCGCCGGAGGGGAGGGCGGTGCGGAATTCGCTACGGTCGGTGGTGATCAGGCTCATCGAAAGGCTTTCAAACGGCGCTCCGCATCGGCGCGGACATTCGCCCAGAACAGGCTGTAGTCATAGACGTGGTAATTGTTGCCGGGCAGAACATAGGGCCCGACATTGGGGCCTTCGCCGATGGTCAGGATACCGCGACCTTCGCATTTGGCGGGGACCTTGCCCGCGACGATCGCGGCCGTCTTGAGATCGGCGGAGGGGAAGAGCGTGCCCAGATTGGCGGTCGCGGGGGCCTCGCCGCCGGGCGTGCCGGTCAGCGGGTTGGTGCACAGCATCGCGCTGTCCTTACGGGGCGCGCCGGTATAGCCGTTGGTCTTGTCGAACACGTCGAGGATCAGCGACGGGTCGGCGGGCTCGCCGAAGCTCTGCCAACTGAGGATGCAGCCGGTCTGGTCCGCGCGCTCGCAGGCGGGAAGCCCCATGGCGGGCAGGTCGGCGGTCATCGAGATCGGCCAGCCCACGACATAGGCCGCGACGATCCGCCGCTTGAGGCCGGCGTCCCTGGCCACCCGTTCGGTCAGCAGGCGTGACAGGTGCAGCGCACCCTGGCTGTGCCCGGCCAGGATCAGCGGGCGTTTGGGATCGACCTGAGCCAGAAAGGCGGTGAAGGCCGCATCCACGTCGCGATACGCCAGGTCGAGCGCGCGCTCGGCGTCCGCCACGCTGGTCAGGAACGCGCCGAACGTCGCCTGGCGATAGCGCGGGGCCCAGATGTCGCCCGCCCCGTTGAACGCGCTCGCCTGGCCACGCAGGAACAGTTCGGCGCGGGCATTGGTGTCGGGATCGTCGATCGGCGCGTTCCAATGCGCCTTGTTGATGTAGGAGGTCGGGTGGATGAAGAAGACCGCCGCCCCCTGACCGGGCTGGCCGGGCGTATAGCCGGTCGGGGTCCATAGCGCGGGATTGCCGGGCAGGTCGGGCCGCGCCAGCCACATCACGCGCCGCTTGTAGAGTTCGGCCGGGGGCGCGGCCTGTTCGCGGAACGACTCGGACGGCACCGTCGACCAGCGGAGCAACTGGTTGCCGAACAGCCGATAGGCGAAGGCCGCCGCGATCGTCAGCACGATGAGCGCCGCCACGACATAGAGAAATTTGCGCGCCAAATCATCACTCCGTTGTGCGGTGCAGCAAAATGGAGAAGCCCGCAATTGCTATCCATGATGCTCCACTTGCCCCCATTGCAATCGCCCGGACGGCAAAAGCGTTGCGCGAAGCCGCGCGGCGATGCTAGCCGCAAATCCATGTCCGTAGATACCGCAACCGTGAAGAAGATCGCGAGCCTGGCCCGCATCGCGATCACCGAGGAGGACGCGACGCGTCTCGCCCCCGAACTCGGCAACATCCTGGGCTGGATCGAGCAACTGGGCGAGGTCGACACCCAAGGGGTCGAGCCGATGACCGCGGTGATCCCGAACCAGCTTCGCCTGCGCGACGACGTCGTCAATGACGGCGGCATCCGCGACCTCCTCATGCAGAATGCGCCGCAGGCCGAACATGGCTTCTTCACGGTGCCCAAGGTGATCGAATAATGACCGACCTGACAACGCTCGGCATCGCCGCCATCCGCGACGGCGTGCGCGACGGCCAGTTCAAGGCGCGCGAAGTCGCCGAGGCCTTCAATGCCAAGGTCGCGGGCGCGCGGGCGCTCAACGCTTTCCTGGTCGAGACGCCCGAGCACGCCCTCGCCGCCGCCGACGCGGCGGACGCGGCCCGTGCGGCGGGTGAAACCCTCAGGCCGCTGGCGGGCGTGCCGATCGGCATGAAGGACCTGTTCGCGACCAAGGGCGTCGCGACCACCGCCGCCAGCAAGATCCTGGAAGGCTTCGTGCCGCCCTACGAATCGACGGTTTCGCAGAATCTGTGGAACGCCGGTGCGGGGATGCTCGGCAAGCTGAACCTCGACCAGTTCGCCATGGGCTCGTCCAACGAGACGAGCGCGTTCGGCAATGTCATCTCGCCCTGGCGGCGTCCGAACGACACGGCGGCGCTCGCCCCCGGCGGGTCGTCGGGCGGTTCCTCGACGGCGGTGTCGGCGGGGCTGGCTCCCGGCGCGACCGGCACCGACACGGGCGGCTCGATCCGCCAGCCCGCCGCCTTTACCGGCATTTCGGGCATCAAGCCGACCTATGGCCGCTGCTCGCGCTGGGGCACGATCGCCTTCGCCTCCTCGCTCGACCAGGCGGGGCCGATGGCGCGCGACGTGCGCGATTGCGCGATCATGCTGGAGGCGATGGCGGGCTTCGACGCCAGGGACGCGACCTCGCTCAAGCTCGACGTGCCGAACTGGGAAGCCGCGCTGTCGGCGGACCTGAAGGGCAAGCGCGTCGGTGTGCCCAAGGAATATCGCGTCGACGGCATGCCCGCCGAGATCGAGTCGCTCTGGCAGCAGGGCATCGACTGGCTGCGCGATGCGGGGGCGGAGATCGTCGAGGTTTCGCTTCCCCACACCAAATACGCGCTTCCGGCCTATTACATCATCGCGCCCGCCGAGGCGTCGTCCAACCTCGCCCGCTATGACGGCGTGCGCTACGGCCTGCGCGACCTGCCCGAAGGGGCGGGGTTGCAGGACATGTACGCCGCGACCCGCGCCGCCGGGTTCGGCGACGAGGTGAAGCGTCGCATCTTGATCGGCACCTATGTGCTGTCGGCGGGCTTTTACGACGCCTATTACACCCAGGCGCAGAAGGTCCGCACGCTGATCGCCCGCGATTTCGAGCGGGCGTTCGGTGAGTGTGACGTGCTCCTCACCCCGACCGCGCCCTCGGCGGCGTTCGCGCTGGGCGAGAAGCAGGCCGATCCGCTGGCCATGTACCTCAACGACGTGTTCACGGTCCCCGCCTCGCTGGCCGGGCTCCCCGCCATGTCGGTGCCGGGCGGGCTGGACAAGGACGGGTTGCCGCTCGGCCTCCAGATCATCGGCAAGCCGCTGGACGAGCAGGGCGTTCTCAACGCCGGGCTCGCCATCGAGCATCGCGCGGGCTTCACCGCCCGTCCGCAGGCCTGGTGGTAAGCGACCGCGTCTTTGCAACCCGCAACATCGCCGTGTTGCGGGAGGCGCAGGGCGCCCTGAACGTCGCGTTCGGGGCGATCCTCAGCGCCTATGTCGGCGTGTCCCTGAGTAATATCGACAATCACCCCTTCGACCATCACATGCTGGCGCGGTTCTTCCTGGGCGTGGCGGGCTTCATCCTGTGCCTGTGCGTGGGCAACAGTGTGATCCTGCGCGGTGAGTTTCGGCTCGGCATCGCCTTTCTGATGCTGGGCGCGGGGGCGGCCTATATCGGGCTGATGGAGGCGCGGCATCTCGGCTTCGAAACCGCGATCCTGCGCATCCTGTCGACTTGCTGGATCGTCGCGCTGCTGGGCAGCAACGCCGTTCTGACGGCGATCAACTATCTTCATCATCGAGATCGAACATGAGCGAATATCGCATCCAGGGCGCGACGGGGGAATGGGAGGTCGTGATCGGCCTGGAAGTCCATGCCCAGGTCACCACCAACGCCAAGCTGTTCTCCGGCGCGGCAACCGCGTTCGGCGCGGAGCCCAACACGCAGGTGTCGCTGGTCGATGCCGCGATGCCGGGGATGCTCCCCGTGCCCAACATGGAGTGTATCCGCCAGGCGGTGCGCACCGGCATGGCGATCGATGCGCAGATCAACACATGGTCGCGCTTCGACCGGAAGAATTACTTCTACGCCGATCTGCCGCAGGGCTATCAGATCAGCCAGCTCTACCACCCGCTGGTGGGTGAGGGCGCGATCGAGATCAGCCTGGACGAGAAGAATCCCGACGGCCCCACCAAGTCGATCGGCGTCGAGCGTATCCATGTCGAGCAGGATGCGGGCAAGCTGATGCACGATCAGCATCCGACGCGCTCCTATGTCGATCTCAACCGCTCGGGCGTGGCGCTGATGGAGATCGTCAGCCGCCCCGACATGCGTTCGCCCGCCGAAGCAGGGGCTTACTTGCGCAAGCTGCGCGCGATTCTCCGATATGTCGGTTCGTGCGACGGCAATATGGAAGAAGGCTCGATGCGCGCCGACGTGAACGTGTCGGTCCGCAAGCCAGGCGACGAGTTCGGCACCCGCACCGAGACGAAGAACGTCAACTCGGTCCGCTTCGTCATGGCCGCGATCGAATATGAGGCCAAGCGCCAGGTCGCGGTGCTGGAGGATGGCGGCAAGATCGTCCAGGAAACCCGCCTGTTCAACGTCGAGAGCGGCACCACGCGGTCGATGCGGTCGAAGGAAGATGCGCATGATTACCGCTACTTCCCCGATCCCGACCTGTTGCCGCTGGAACTGACCGACGCCTTCCTCGAGGAATGCCGCGCCAGCCTGCCCGAACTGCCCGATGCCAAGCGGCGGCGGTACGAAGCGCTGGGTCTGACCCCGTATAATGCGGGCGTGCTGACCGCCGAGGTCGAGACGGCGCGCTGGTTCGATACCCTGCTGGACGCGCTGGAAGGCTCGCAGGCCAAGCCCGCCCAGGCGGCGAACTGGGTCGCGGCCGAACTGTTCGGCGCGCTCAACCGGCTGGGCAAGGACATCACCGAGAGCCCGGTCAGCCCTGCGCAGGCGGCGGAACTGCTGGCGCTGGTCGCGGACGGCACGTTGTCGGGGAGCCTGTCCAAGCAGGTGTTCGAGATCATGCTGGAAACCGGCGACGGTCCGAACAAGATCGTCGAGGAACGTGGCCTCAAGCAGACCAGCGATACGGCTGCGATCGAGGCGGTGATCGCCGAGGTTCTGGAGAAGAACCCCAACCAGCTCGGCCAGTATCGCGGCGGCAAGGAAGCGTTGTTCGGCTTCTTCGTCGGTCAGACGATGAAGGCGATGGGCGGCAAGGCCAATCCGGCGGTGGTCAACGACCTGTTGAAGAAGGCATTGGCGGGCTGATCCAGCGCCACTCCCCCTTCCGCAGGCGAGTTTCAGGTCGGTCCTGCCCCCGGCATGACCTAAATGATGCGGGGCATCGTCTACCAGAAACTGGGGTCGGGGGGACGGCAGGGTGTCTCGCAGAGGGCGTGGTCTGTGGCGTTCCCTCCCCCTCCCCCATCCCCTCCCGCCTGCGGGAGGGGCGTGCTTGGGACGAGCGATTGACGCCTTGGTGAGCTTTTGCCTGAGGCTACGAGCGGCCTGCGGTAATCTTCACGCCTCACCCCATGCATCTCCCCTCCCGCAGGCGGGAGGGGATGGGGGAGGGCAACGGTGTCTCACCGAGCCCAACCCCTGATCAAACCCTATTGCGCGTCCAGATCCTGGTTGCGCACCACGCCGCCGGTCCCGCCGACGCCGTCATGCTCGCCGGTATCGGTAAACGTCACCGGCTCCTCGCCGCCCTCGCCACTCTTTACCGCGTCGGAGCGCGCCTCCACCGCCTGTTCGATATCGCTGCGCCCGTCCTCGCGCGGCGGGCTGTCCGGGTTGGTTTCCGGCGCTTCGACCGGCGGGCTGTCGGGATGGTTTTCGGGATTGGTCGCCATGATGGCTCCTCTCAAATCTGAAGCGGCTGCTGCGTGCCGGGGGCGCCCGGGCCCACGCCGGGGGCGGGCTGGTCGATGTCGGGGCCGGGCGGCACGATTTCGGGCGGGGGCGTATCGGGCTGCGCGGGCTGGGTCGGCTGCGGGCTTTCGGGCGGGGGCTGGGTCGCCATTCTCGCTCTCCAAATGATGCTGGGGAGGGGATAAACGCATGGGCGCGAGCGATGTTGCCTGTTGTCCCTTGCCGAAGCCGCCCATGGTGATATAGACGCGCGCCCATCGGCGGTGTCCTCGTGCGGGCGTGGCGGAACTGGTAGACGCGCTGGATTTAGGTTCCAGTATCGTAAGATGTGGGGGTTCGAGTCCCTTCGCCCGCACCAGTCCCCGGTCAGGAACGGGGCGACAGCCACACGGAATTTCTCCAGATTGAAGGCCTTTAGATGCAGACTGTCGAGACGCTGAACGAGGGGCTGAAGCGCGCCTACACGCTCACCATCACCGCCCAGGATATCGAGGGCAAGGTCGATGCCGAACTGAAGCGCATCGCGCCGCAGATGAAGATGCCCGGCTTCCGCCCCGGCAAGGTGCCCGCGAACCTGGTTCGCAAGATGCACGGCCCGGCGCTGCTCCAGGACGCGCTGAACACCGCGTTGCAGGAAGGCGTGCAGTCGCTGATCGCCGAGCAGGGCCTGCGCCCCGCGATGCAGCCGCAGGTCGAACTGGCCGAGGGCTATGAGCCCGGTCAGGACGCCAAGCTGACCGTCACGCTCGAAGTCCTGCCGCAGGTTCCGACCCCCGCGATCGACGCGCTGAAGCTCGACCGCCTGACCGTGCCGGTCGCCGACGAGGCGGTGGACGAGCAGTTGCAAAAGTTCGCCGACCAGCAGAAGCGCTGGGACGATGCGGGCGACAAGGCCGCCGAGCAGGGCGATCAGGTCACCGTCGATTTCGTCGGCAAGACCGCCGACGGCGTCGCCTTCGAGGGTGGCTCGGGCGAAGACATGGCGGTCGAGATCGGCGGCGGTCGCCTGATTCCCGGTTTCGAGGACCAGCTTGTCGGCGTGAAGGCCGGTGAAGAGAAGCAGATCTCGGTCACCTTCCCCGAGGACTATCCCGCCAAGGACCTGGCCGGTTGCCCTGCGACCTTCGACCTGACGATCAAGTCGGTGAAGACCGCTGGCGAGGCCAAGATCGACGACGAAATGGCGAAGAATCTGGGCCTGGAAAGCCTGGAGCAACTGCGTGGTCTGCTCAAGGGGCAGATCGAGCAGGAGCATAACGGCCTGACCCGCACGTACATGAAGCGCAAGCTGCTCGACCAGTTGGCCGATGGTCACGACTTCGAAGTGCCGCCGTCGATGGTCGAGGCCGAGTTCTCGCAGATCTGGGCGCAGCTCGAGCATGAAGCGACCCATGAGGAAGACCCCGAGGCCGCCAAGGCCGAGATGGAGAAGGAGCGCGACGATTATAAGAAGATCGCCGAGCGCCGCGTCCGTCTGGGCCTGCTCCTCTCGGAAATCGGTCAGGCGAACGGCGTCGAAGTGACCGCGCAGGAAATGAACCGCCTGATCGCGCAGGCCGCGCAGCAGTACGGCCCGGAAGATCGCCAGCGCTTCATCCAATATGTCCAGCAGGAGCCGATGGCCGCCGCGCAGCTTCGCGCGCCGCTCTATGAGGACAAGGTCGTCGACTTCCTGTTCGGCAAGGCCGAGATCACGGACCGCGAGACGACCCGTGAGGAGCTGGAAGCCGCGATCGAGAGCGAGGACGGCTTCGCGACCGGCACGCACGTCCACAATCATGATCACGACCACGATCATGACCACGGCGCGAAGAAGCCTGCCAAGGCGAAGGCCAAGAAGGCCGACGTGACCGAGGACGCGGCTTCGGACGCCGCCACCGAGGACGCGCCGAAAAAGGCGACCCGCGCCAAGAAGGCGGCGGCTCCGGCCGAGGGCGAAGCGGAAGCGACCGAGGAATCCGCTCCGGCCAAGAAGCCGCGCGCCAAGAAGGCTGCCGCTCCGGCGGAAGGCGAGGCCGAGGCGGCCGAAGCCCCCGCCAAGAAGCCGCGCGCGAAGAAGGCCGCTCCGACCGAATAAGGTCGGTGCCGGACTTCGGTTCGTGACGAACAGGGAAGGGCGGTCGCGCGAGCGGTCGCCCTTCCTGCGTTAATGCACATCATCCCCGATACGGGAAGGGGGACCGCCGCGAAGCGGGGGTGGAGGGGGTGTGCGGCAAGGGGGCTCCCGTGGGGCGCTCCC
This sequence comes from Sphingomonas sp. 2378, assembly GCF_038084995.1. Taxonomy (NCBI): domain Bacteria; kingdom Pseudomonadati; phylum Pseudomonadota; class Alphaproteobacteria; order Sphingomonadales; family Sphingomonadaceae; genus Sphingomonas; species Sphingomonas sp. 2378. Next base: position 153,180 of record NZ_JAXCMJ010000005.1, on the reverse strand, counting down.
CCTCCACCATCCTGCGGATGGTCCCCCTCCCCGTGCCGGGGAGGATAGGGCTGTCCCGCCCGGCCATGATGGCGCATAGGGAATTTGGGTTGTGACGGGGGGCCGGATCGCCCGCCTTTGGACGAGGATAGGTTGTGAACGAACCCCGGATCGCGGTGCTGTTGCCCTGCTATAATGAAGAGGCCGCGATCGCGCAGACCATTGCGGGGTTCCGCGCCGCGCTGCCCTCCGCCACCATCTATGTCTATGACAATAACAGCCGCGATCGCACGGTAGAGGTGGCGCGGGCGGCAGGCGCCATCGTCCGGTCGGAGCGCATCCAGGGCAAGGGCGCGGTGGTCCGCCGCATGTTCGCCGATATCGATGCCGACATCTATGTGATGGCGGACGGCGACGCGACCTATGACGCCGCCTCCGCGCCCGATCTGGTGCGGCGGGTGATCGAGGAGCAGCTCGACATGGTGGTCGGCCAGCGGATCAGCGAGGCCGAACTCGCCTATCGCCGTGGCCACCGCTTCGGCAATGCCATGCTGACCGGGATGCTCGCCAAGCTGTTCGGGCGCAGCTTCACCGATATCCTGTCGGGTTACCGCGTCTTTTCGCGCCGCTTCGTCAAGAGTTTCCCGGTCCTGTCGGTCGGCTTCGAGATCGAGACCGAGATCAGCGTCCATGCGCTGGAGTTGAAAATGCCCTGTGCGGAGATCGCCACCCCCTATTATGCGCGGCCGGAGGGCTCGGCGTCGAAGCTGTCCACCTATTCGGACGGATGGCGTATCCTGCGCACCATCCTGAAACTCTATCGGATCGAGCGGCCCATGTGGTTCTTCGGAGCGATCGCCGCGCTGTTCGCAGGGCTGGCGGTGCTGCTGGCGGTTCCGCTGATCCTGACCTATCTCGACACGCATCAGGTGCCGCGCTTCCCGACCGCGATCCTGTCGACCGGGCTCATGCTGCTGGCGGGGCTCAATCTTTTCACCGGCCTGATCCTCGATACGGTGGTGCGGGGACGGCAGGAGGTACGGCGGCTGGCCTATCTCGCATTGCCCGCGCCGGGCAACGGTCGCTGATCGGATTTTCGCGGCGGAAAGCCATATTCGCTGCACGGCACCATCCTGGGGTGTCGCCGGGGCTTGAATATGCGCGGCCATCACGCGACATAGGGGCTCTTCTGGGCATAAGAGAGATTTCCATGCACAATCCGTTCGAGACCGGCGATTTCGCGAGCCCGCTGGCACATGCTGGCGTCGGGCTGCGGCAGACGCAGGCCGGGCTGGTTCCGATCGTCATCGAACAGTCGAACCGCGGCGAACGGTCGTTCGATATCTTCAGCCGCCTGCTTCGCGAGCGCATCATCTTCGTCACCGGCGGTGTCGAGGACGGCATGGCCTCGCTGATCTGCGCGCAGTTGCTGTTCCTTGAGTCGGAAAATCCGAAGAAGGACATCTATATGTACATCAACTCGCCGGGCGGTGTCGTTACGGCGGGCATGGCGATCCATGACACGATGCAGTATATCCGTCCGCGCGTCGGCACGCTGTGCATCGGCCAGGCCGCCTCGATGGGCAGCTTCCTGCTCGCCGCCGGTGAGCCGGGGATGCGCGTGGCGACGACGAACAGCCGCATCATGATCCACCAGCCTTCGGGCGGCGCGCAGGGCATGGCGGCGGATATCGAAATCCAGGCGCGCGAAATCCTGCGGATGCGGCATTTCCTGAACACGCTGTACGCCAAGTACACCGGCAAGCCGCTCGAGGAGATCGAGCGCGCGATGGACCGCGACAAGTTCATGAGCTCCGAGGAAGCCAAGGAGTTCGGCCTGATCGACCAGGTGTTCGACAAGCGTCCGACCCCGGCCGACGACGCATCGGCCGCCGCATAAGACGGGTCGTTCAGCATGAACGGTTTATTTCGATTGTGACTTTATAGGGGTGCGGTACGATGCGCACCCCGGCAACGGTAGCGCACTATTATCGGGTGCGAGAGGTGATTGATGGACAAGGTGAGCGGTGGCAACTCGAAAAGCACCCTCTATTGCTCGTTCTGCGGCAAGTCGCAGCACGAGGTACGCAAGCTGATCGCGGGGCCGACCGTCTTCATTTGCGACGAGTGCGTGGAGCTGTGCAACGACATCATCCGTGAGGAGACCAAGTCCGCTTTGGTGTCCAAGAAGGATGGTGGCGTGCCGACGCCGCAGGAAATCTGCAACGTGCTCGACGACTATGTCATCGGGCAGAAGCAGGCCAAGCGTGTCCTGTCGGTCGCGGTGCACAACCACTATAAGCGCCTGAACCACGGCGCGAAGGGTGCCGATGTCGAACTCGCCAAGTCGAACATCCTGCTCGTCGGCCCGACCGGCTGCGGCAAGACGCTGCTGGCGCAGACGCTGGCGCGCATCCTCGACGTGCCCTTCACCATGGCGGACGCGACGACGCTGACCGAAGCGGGTTATGTCGGCGAGGATGTCGAGAACATCATTCTCAAGCTGCTCCAGGCGTCGGATTACAATGTCGAGCGGGCGCAGCGCGGCATCGTCTATATCGACGAGATCGACAAGATCAGCCGCAAGGCCGAGAATCCCTCGATCACCCGCGACGTGTCGGGCGAGGGCGTCCAGCAGGCGCTGCTCAAGCTGATGGAAGGCACGACCGCCAGCGTTCCTCCGCAGGGGGGGCGCAAGCATCCGCAGCAGGAATTCCTACAGGTCGACACGACGAATATCCTGTTCATCTGCGGCGGCGCGTTCGCGGGGCTGGAGAAGATCATCGGTGACCGTTTGCAGGGCAAGTCGATCGGCTTCGGTGCCTATGTCGCGGCGCCCGAGGAGAAGCGGACCGGCGAATATCTGCGCCAGACCGAACCGGAGGATCTGCTGAAGTTCGGCCTGATCCCCGAATTCGTCGGCCGTCTGCCGGTCATCGCCACGCTGGAAGACCTCGACATCTCGGCCCTGGTCAAAATCCTGTCCGAGCCGAAGAACGCGCTGGTGAAGCAGTATCAGAAGCTGTTCGAGATGGAGAATGTCGAACTCGACTTCACCGACGACGCGCTGACCACCGTCGCCAAGAAGGCGATCGAGCGCAAGACCGGCGCGCGGGGGCTTCGTTCGATCCTGGAGGCGATCCTGCTCGACACCATGTTCGACCTGCCCGGCATGGACGGAGTGGACGAGGTGATGGTCGACAAGGATGTGGTCGAAGGCCGCAAGGAACCGATCCGCGTCTATGCCGAAAAGGCGAAGAAGAAGGATGACGCGGCGGCCTGATCGCCTTCGTGATCCGGTATCCGCAAGACGGGCGTTCCCCATGGGGAGCGCCCGTTTTTCGTGGAAGTGCTTTTCGCGTGAAAGGATGGGCGCATGGTGACGATCCGCGATGCGGTGAACGACGACCGGGCGGCGGTCGCGGCGATGCTGGGCCGTGCTTTCGCCGATGATCCGGCCATGTCCTACATCTTCCCCGATCCGGTCGAGCGGCCACGGCGCTTGCCACGCCTGTTCGCGCTGCTGTTCGACGGCGATGGGGTGGGGATGCGGTTGATCGGCGGGGCGGCGGAGGCAGGCACTTTCTGGCGTCCGCCCGGACAGGCCGAGCTGCCGATGACCGTGATGCTTCGACAGTCGCTCCCGATGCTCGCCGCCTTGGGCATGGCGTTGCCGCGGGCGTTGCGGCTTGCCCATGCGATCGAGGCGCATTTCCCGAGCGAGCCCTTTTGGTATCTCCACATCGCCGGGGTCGATCCGGCGCGTCAGGGGCAGGGGCTGGGGGGCGCATCGATCCGCGCGGGGCTCGCCCGGTGCGATGCGTCGGGATTTCCGGTCTATCTGGAGACGGCGACCCAGAGCAATGTCGGGCTGTACGCGCGATTGGGTTTCGAACTGATCGGCGGGTGGTCGGTGCCCAAGGGCGGGCCGCGCTTCTGGTCGATGATCCGCCCGGTAGGTCGGCAAGGATGAAGGGAGCGGCGATGTTGCCGAACCGCAACGAATTTCGATCGGCGAGGGAGCCAATGGCGTGTCTGACGCATTGGCATAGCGGGAGCGTCACCGCCCCCATTTCACGACAAGGGAGGCCCGATCAGCAATGAGCGAACCCGACGCCATCGTCACCCCCGGACAAAAGCGCGCCCTGCTCCAGCGTCTTTTGATGCCCTGGTGGACCCTGGTGTTTCCCGTACTGGGGCTGCTTGCCATCGCGATATCGCTCTACAAGATGGGCACCGTCGGGGTCGTCGTCGCCGCCATCATCCTGTTCGGATGCGTGCTGTCGGCGGTCCATCAGGCCGAGGTCGTCGCTCACCGTGTGGGCGAACCGTTCGGCACGCTGGTCCTCGCGGTCGCGGTGACGGTGATCGAGGTGTCGCTGATCGTCAGCCTGATGCTGTCGGATGCGGGCGACGCCTCCAGCCTGGCGCGGGATACGGTGTTCGCGGCGATCATGATCATCCTCAACGGGATCGTCGGCCTGTGCCTGCTGGCGGGTGGGGTGCATCATGGCGAGCAGCGCTTCTCGCTGCGGGGCGCGAGCGCGTCGCTCAACGTGCTGACGGCCATGGTCGTTTTGTCGCTGGTGCTGCCCAATTACGTCTCGTCCGCGCCGGGGCCGACCTATGCCATGTCGCAACTGATCTTCGTCGCGATCGTCAGCATCATCCTCTACGGCACTTTCGTCATGGTACAGACGGTCCGGCATCGCGAATATTTCCTGCCCGCCGATGAGGATCTGCCCGCCGATGCCCATGCGGAGCCGCCGACCAATGCGGCGGCCTGGGCCGCGTTGGGGATGTTGCTGGTTGCGCTGGTGGGCGTGGTGCTGCTTGCCAAGGGATTGTCGGGGATCGTCGAGGCGGCGATCCTGAACGCCGGGCTGCCGCTCGCCATCGTCGGCGTGGTGATCGCCGCGCTCGTCCTCGCGCCGGAAAGCCTGGCGGCCTATCGCGCCGCGAAGCGGAACCGGTTGCAGACCAGCCTCAACCTGGCATTGGGATCGGCGCTGGCGACGATCGGGTTGACCATTCCGGCGGTGGCGATTGTGTCGCTGACTTTGGGCCTGCCGCTGGCGCTGGGGATCGGGGCGAAGCAGATGATCCTGCTGGTCCTGTCGCTGTTCACGATCACGCTGACCTTGGGCAATGGGCGGACCACCGTGCTGGGCGGCGCGGTGCATCTGGTGATCTTCGCGGCCTATCTGTTCGTGACGGTGGTGCCGTGATTCCTCCGCCCCGTTCAGCCTGAGCGCAGTCGAAGGCCACGCTGCAACCGTGGCCATCGGCGCTTCGACAAAGGAACCCCCTCGGCCTTCGACTTCGCTCAGTCTGAACGGGGGTGGGGGCCATATCCCAGCTTTCGTTCGCGCCGGGCGAAGTCGAAGCGCACGGAATGCTCGCTCCTCAGTTCGCCTTCTTCTTCGCCGCCTGTTCCGCCTTCCAGGCTTGGACCTGCTCGATCGCGACCGAGCGCTTCAGGATCTTCGACCAGGGATCGACGACGACATGCGCGCCCTCGGGCACCGTCAGCGTGCCGGTGCCGTTCGACATCGGCAGCGTCTCGATCCGGTCACCGACCATCACCTCGACCGGCAGGGGGAAGGGCCCGCCGCCGGGCACCGTCCAGGTCAGGGTCAACCGGTCACCCGCCCGCGTCTCCACGATCTCGGGCAGCGCCGCCTGGCGGAGATAGACGTCGAAGAACCAGCCATAGTCCTTGCCCGTGACCTGCCGGACGAACCCCTCATATTCCTTGGTCGACCCATAGCGTGGGCTGAAATTCCCCGGCCTGGGATCGGTGCGGCCATAGACGGCGAGGCGGGTGACGTCCCAGAACGCCTTGTCCCCGATCAGGTTGTGCAGGGTGTGGAGCATCCACGACCCCTTCATATAGATGTCGAGACCCGGTCCGCCCTTGGCCGCTTCATAGACATCCTGTTCGGTCATGCTGTGGTCGTGGACGATGGGGGACTTGTTGGCGATCTGCCCGCGCTGCGCATCCATCATCACCGCATAGCGCGCCTCGCCCTCGCGCCAGCGACCGTAAGAAGGCTGCATATAGCTGCCATAGCCCTCGTGCAGCCAGAAATCGTCCCAGTCGACATTGGTCAACTGGTTGCCGAACCATTCATGGCTGAACTCATGCTGGAACAGCCAGTCGAACCCCTCAGGCGCCTTGGCATATTCATTGCCGTACGCGTTGATCGTCTGGTGCTCCATGCCCTTGTGCGGGGTCTCGACCACGCCCAGCTTCTCGTCGCCGAAGGGGAAGGGGCCGATGGTCGACTCGAAGAAGTCCAGTGTCGGCGCGAATTCGGCGAACAGGGCCTCCGCCTTCGTCTTCTCGCCCGGCAGATACCAGTAGAACATCGGGATCGTGTTGCCGAAGCGGCTCTTGTACGTTCCCTCGACCACGTCATAAGGCCCGACATTCAGCGCGATGGCATAGGTGTTGGGATGCTTGGCGCGCCAGTTCCAGCGTGTCCGCCCATCGGGTAGCGTATCGACGCCCAGCAGCACGCCGTTGGACGGGGCCTTCAACCCCTTGGGCACGGTGATGTGCAGCGTCACCACGCCCGGCTCGCCCATCGGATAGTCGAGGCAGGGCCAGAACAGGTCGCAGCCATAGCCCTGTGTCGTGGTGGCGAACCAGGGGCGACCATCGGGTGTCCTGGCCCAGACGACGCCCGTGTCCCAGGGCGCACGGACCGCGACATGGGGCGTGCCGCCATAGGTGATCTTGGCACTCACCCTTTGCCCCGCGCGAAGCGGGCGGGGCAGGGTGATGACCAACTTTCCTTCGGGGTTGCTCCACTGGGCGGGCTTCAGCGCCTTGCCGTCGATCAGTATCGCCTTGACCGGCAAATTCTTGTCGAGATCGATCACCAGTCGCGCGAGCGGAGCCTTGGCGGTGAAACCCAGCACCGCAACGCCGTTCAACTCCTGCGTATCGGGCAGCACCTCGAACGACAGGTCGGCGCGGTCGAAGCGCATGGCGAGTTGTTCGGGCGGTCGCACGCCGCCCGACACCATCGTCTGCGCGGTCAGTGGCGGTTCGCCCCTGGCCGGTAACGCCTTGCCATTTTGGGCGTTCGTCGGCGCGACGGCGCAAAGCGCGGTGGCGGCGAGCAGGGCGGCGGCGACATTCCGTATACGATTCATCGCCAATGTGTCGCGCAACGGCTCGGGCTTGGCAAGCGCTCGGGTGTCGGCTTGTCGCAGCGGGAATTGATGGATCGGCAACCCTCCCCATATATAGTCCTGAAGAGGCCCCGATCAGGGCCGACCGGAGTTTGCATGAACCAGTCCTATCCCGTCCTCCCGCTGCGTGACATCGTCGTCTTCCCGCACATGATCGTCCCCCTGTTCGTCGGTCGCGACAAATCGGTCGCGGCGCTGGAAGCGGCGATGGCGGCGGACAAGGAAATTTTCCTGGTCGCCCAGCTTGATCCCGCCGAGGACGATCCCGCGCGCGAGGATCTGTACGAGATCGGCGTGACCGCCACCGTCCTGCAACTGCTCAAGCTGCCCGACGGCACGGTCCGTGTGCTGGTCGAGGGCAAGACGCGCGGGCGTCTGGACCAACTCGACGAATCGGGCGCATTCCTGACCGCCACGATCGACGCGACGCCGGTGCCCGAAGACGAGGCCGCGCTCGAAGAGCAGGACCATGACGTCAAGGCGCAACTCGCCGCGCTGATGCGCTCGGTGGTCGACCAGTTCGAGAATTACGCCAAGCTCAACCGCAAGCTGCCCGCCGAAACCGCGGTGCAACTGGCGGAGATCGAGGATGCCTCGCAACTCGCCGATGCGGTTGCAGCCAACATCTCGGTCAAGGTCGCCGACAAGCAGGCGCTGCTGGTGGAAACCGATCCGGCCAAGCGGCTGGAGATGGCCTATGCCCTGATGGAAGGCGAACTCGGCGTCCTTCAGGTCGAGAAGAAGATCAAGAGTCGCGTCAAGCGCCAGATGGAGAAGACGCAGCGCGAATATTATCTCAACGAACAGTTGAAGGCGATCCAGCGCGAACTGGGCAATGAGAGCGAGGACGGTGACGGCGACGAGATCGCCGAACTGACCCAGAAGATCGCCACGCTCAAGCTGTCCAAGGAAGCGCGGACCAAGGCGACGGCCGAACTCAAGAAGCTGAAGACCATGGCGCCGATGAGCGCCGAGGCGACGGTGGTGCGCAATTATCTCGACGTGCTGCTCGGTCTGCCCTGGGGCAGGAAGTCCAAGGTCAAGAAGGACATCGCGGCGGCGCAGGCGATTCTGGATCAGGATCACTATGCGCTGGAAAAGGTGAAGGACCGGATCGTCGAATATCTGGGCGTCCAGGCGCGCACCAACAAGCTGAAGGGGCCGATCCTGTGCCTCGTCGGCCCGCCGGGCGTCGGCAAGACCTCGCTGGGTCAGTCGATCGCCAAGGCGTGCGGGCGCGAGTTCATCCGCCAGTCGCTGGGCGGCGTGCGCGACGAAGCCGAGATTCGCGGCCATCGCCGGACCTATATCGGCTCGCTGCCGGGCAAGATCGTGACCAATTTGAAGAAGGCCGGCACAGGCAATCCGCTGTTCCTGCTCGACGAGATCGACAAGCTGGGCCAGGATTTCCGCGGCGACCCTGCGTCGGCGCTGCTGGAGGTGCTCGACCCCGAACAGAATGCCAAGTTCAACGATCACTATCTGGAGATCGACATCGATCTGTCGGACGTGATGTTCGTATGCACCGCGAACACGCTGAACCTGCCCCAGCCTCTGCTCGACCGTATGGAGATCATCCGTCTGGAGGGCTATACCGAGGACGAGAAGGTCGAGATCGCCGAGCGTCACCTGATCGCCAAGCAGGTCGAGACGCACGGCCTGAAGGACGGCGAGTTCACGCTGACGCAAGGTGGCCTGCGCGCCCTGATCCAGCGCTACACCCGCGAGGCAGGCGTGAGAACGCTGGAGCGTGAGATCGCGCGTCTCGCCCGCAAGGCGCTGCGCCAGATCCTGGAGGGCAAGGCGACCTCGGTGACGATCACGCCGGACAATTTGCATGAGTTCGCGGGCGTCCAGAAGTATCGCCACGGCCTGTCCGAACAGGAGGATCAGATCGGTGCGGTCACCGGCCTCGCCTGGACCGAAGTGGGTGGCGAATTGCTGACCATCGAATCGGTGACGGTGCCGGGCAAGGGGCAGGTGAAGACCACCGGCAAGCTGGGCGATGTGATGAAGGAGTCGGTGCAGGCCGCCTTCAGCTTCGTCCAGGCGCGCAGTCCCAGCTTCGGGATCAAGCCGTCGCTGTTCCACCGCAAGGACATCCATATCCACCTGCCCGAAGGGGCGGTGCCCAAGGATGGTCCGTCGGCGGGCATCGGGCTGGTCACCTCGATCGTCTCGACGCTGACCGGCATCGCGGTGCGCAAGGATGTGGCGATGACCGGTGAGGTGACTCTGCGTGGCCGCGTGCTGCCGATCGGCGGGCTGAAGGAAAAGCTGCTCGCGGCGTTGCGCGGTGGGATCACCACCGTCCTCATCCCACAGGAGAATGAGAAGGATCTGGCGGATATCCCCGCCAATATCCGCGAAGGGTTGAAGATCGTGCCCGTGTCGCATGTCGACGAGGTGCTTCGTCTGGCACTGGTCGGCCCGCTGGAGGCGATCGACTGGACCGACGCCGACGAACTGGCGGCGCTGCCGCCCGCCGCCATCCCGGCGGTCGCGGGGGCCGAACGCCACCATTGATCGTCGCGAGGGCAGGGCCATCCGGCGTAAAGGCGGATGGCCCTGTCGGCGATTGTCACACGATTGTCACGGTCGGGCGCTTAGCGGGTGTTTCGTGCCGGGCACGACAACAGTTTGACAGCGGACGCAACAACGGCATTATCGATCCTTTAAGGTTTGAGCGGCAACCGAGTCCGTCTGACTAATCTTTGGGTTCACAGGGGGTTATGGAATGAACAAGCAGGAGCTGATCGCTACCGTCGCCGATTCTTCGGGCCTCGCGCGTGGGGATGCGATCAAGGCTGTGGAGGCCGTGTTTGAGTCGATCACCGCCGCGCTCAAGAAGGGCGACGAGGTTCGCCTGGTCGGCTTCGGCACCTTCTCGGTATCCCAGCGCAAGGCCTCGACCGGTCGCAATCCCCGGACCGGCGAACCGATGACCATCAAGGCGTCGTCGCAGCCCAAGTTCAAGCCGGGCAAGCTGTTGAAGGACTCGGTCAACTAATGTGATTTTTTGGGCTGGACAGGCGGCGACACGCCGCCTAAAGGCCCGTCCTCCGGTTACCGGGCGCGTAGCTCAGCGGTAGAGCACACCCTTCACACGGGTGGGGTCACAGGTTCAATCCCTGTCGCGCCCACCATCCTTTCTCGCCGATCGGGCGATGACATGAGGATGGTGATCAGGTCGTTTTCATCGCTATCGGCGGTATGTGGGGTAGGGCAACCTTGCTCCTATGGCGTCCATGCCATCCCCCCGTCAGACAAGGGGGAGAGCGGATCAATATTCGTTTTCGCGCAGAGGCGCGGAGAACGCAGAGAGATATTGCTCACGCGGCAGCGCGTCTCATCGACTTCTGGATAGCGAAGAACAAACCGCTGTTGCCTCAGGCGCAACCCCTCTGCGTCCTCCGCGCCTCTGCGCGAAAACGAAGAGGGCCGGGGTCTTCGCTTGAACCGCTAGGTCCGCTCGACATTCCCTCATTCCTCCCCTGCAAGGGGAGGTGGCAGGTCGAAGGCCTGACGGAGGGGTGTCGCCCTTTCGATAGCGGAACACCCTCCACCATGCGCGGCGTGGTCTCCCTCCCCTTACATGGGAGGAGTGAAGCCCGTTCTGCCTGGACGCAGGTCCGCGATCGGCTCCCCGCCAAAAACCGCGCTTACATCCTGGCGTCGGTATCCCCCGCCAGATAGCGTGCGATCGGGTCGATCATGTCCTTCGGTATGCGGCGGGCGATGACGGGCATGGTCGCGTGGCTCTTGCGCGCGTCCACCACATTCTTGTCGCCCTGCCAGTGGCGCAACCGCGCGGCGATATAATCCGCGCGCTGACCGGCCAGGACGGGATAGGGCTTGCCGGGCGTGTGACAGCTGACACAGGCGGGCAGTTGCTTGTCCGGCAGCCCCCGCTCGACGATCCGCGCCGCCGCCGGGTCGCCCGAGGGCGCGCCTCCCAGGCCCGGCATCGCGGCGAAGCGGCGTGCGGCGGCCTCCATCCGCGCCGGCTCCATCCGCATGGCCACCTGCTGCATCACCGCGCTCGACCGGCGCCCATCGGCATAGCCACGCAGCGCCGCCAGCAGATATTCGGGGCTCTGTCCGCCCAGGATCGGAATGTCGGGCGCGCCGCGACCGCGTCCGTCGGTGCCATGGCATCCGGTGCAATTGTCCGGATCGACCGCGGGCGAGGCTTCGGCGACCAGCGCCCGGTACTGAGCCGGGGTCATGCCGGGCAGGCGACGGACGAAGGCGACCATGCGGCGTACCTCGTCGGGGCGGTCTTGCACGGCCCAGGCGGGCATGCCGGTATATTTGACGCCGTGCTGGAGGATCCAGAACAGCTGCTTGTCGGTCCATTGGCGCGCATTGATCGCCAGATCGGGCGCGGGCGGGGTCGCGGCCTGCATCACCGGCGCGGGCTTCTGGCCGGGCGCACCGTGGCAGACCGCGCAGGCATTGGCGAAATGGCCTGCGGCGCTGACCAGGCCGCTGCGGTCGGCGGGGTCGTTGGGCGCGGTCAAGGCGGCATGGGTCCGCACCGAATTGCGCATCGCCCAGTGCAGGAACCAGTCGGTGATCGCCCAATGCCCGCTCGACGCGGCAAGGCTGATCACGCCCGACCAGGCGACCGCCATGCCCAGCGCGGCCAGGCCTAGGATGGTGGCGATCACGCGCTTCCAGGTGATACGGATGGTCATGCGCGCGCCTCCGGTCGGGTTTGGAGCAGGCGGCCGAGCATCGCCAGCCCGCCGCACAGATAGGCGATGCCGCCGACCAGCAGCATGACCACGCCCGCAATCTGCTGGTCCTGCAACGCGCCCGCGCCGTGATGGCTGTAGAGCGGGCGCGGGGCGAGGCCGATCAGCGCGCCGAGCAGGGTCATATGCATCGATGTGACCAGCAGTGCCGCCACCCCCGCCGCCCGGTGCCGGGGCGCGAGCACCGCCGACCAGAGCAGCAGCCCGGCGACAAGGAAACTGGCCTGCTCGACCACCAGCCACAGCGGCGCATGATCGGCCAGCCGCCGCAGCGCGGGGACGTGCCAGCCCCAGACGATCACCGCCTCCACCAAAGCGGCAACCATCGGCGTGGCGAGGCGCGGCCAGTGACGGGTGGGGTCGAGGCGGCTGTCCTGGATCGCCAGCGCGAGCAGCGGCGCGGCCACCGCCACCGCGATCATGTGCGCGACCATATGGCCGGTCATGCCTTGGCCGCTCAGTGCCCAGCCAAAGGCGAGCAGGGTCAGGCCCGCGAGGAGATAAGCCCGCTTCACCGGCAATCGCCCAGCACCAGGACCGGCATCGCGGTGAATATGACCGCGACGAAGCTCAATCCCGCGAGAAGGAAGGTCGAATAGGCGAGGAAGCGCAGCCGATCGACATCGGTGCCCTCATTATGCGGTGGCGGGTCGCCGGGGCCGCGCGATTGCTGCCACGCGATCACGCCCGAGGCGACGATCACGACCAGCGCGACGACCGTCCCGATGGCGAAGGCGGTGGGGAAGAGCGCCCATTCGCCGATCCGCTCGCACGAGATCGCCGCCCACAGATAGGAGAAGAGAAAATGCACCGCCCAGGTCGTCGGCGGCACGATCAGCGTCCATAGCGTGACCCGCAGCCGGTGGGCGCCTTTCAACCAGCGCTTCATAGCCCCGTCTCCGGAAACAGGCCGACGGTCAGATAGGCTACGACAGCGGTCAGCGCGAAGAAGTGCAGATAGACGGTGATGTTGCGGATGTCGGCGTCATGGCTCGGCGTCATCCTGCCCGCGATGCTTCGGGCCAGCGTATAAAGCTGCATGATCGCGGCGACGGCGGCATGGACCACGGTCCAGACGACCAGCACCCAGACGATTGCCGGATAGACATTGGCCTTCGGATCGAGCCCTTCCAGACAGGCGAGCCCCGCGAACAGGCTGGCGATCGCCATGCCCGCCCCGAGCAGCAGCAGCGCGCGGGACGGCATGATCCCGCCGCGACGATGGACCTCGCGCGCCGCCAGCGTCGCCGCCCAACTCGCCAGCGACAGGGCCAGGGCGAAGAGCGGGCCGCCGCTGCCCGGCCCGTCGAACCCGGCGCCGAAATCGGGATGGATCGTCCAGTAGAAATAATAGCCGAAGACGAGGCCGGAAAAGGCCGTCGCGTCCGCCATCATCGTGATGAACATCGCCCACCAGCCCGGCGCGGCGGGCCCGGAGATATAGAGCGGCAGGCGCATGCCGTGACCGATCGGCTTTTCGGGTTTCTCGGGGATTTCCGCGGTGTCCCACAACCACCAGAGGATGCAGGCCAAGGTCACCACGCCGCCCAGGGCCGCGATCAAGTATAGGTGATAGGTGGTCAGGATGAAGACGCTGCCCAGCGCGACGGCGGTCAGCATCGGCTTGACGCTGGGCGTGCCAAGCCGGATCACCGAGACGGGCTTGCCGTCGAGGACCGAGGTAATGATCGTCTCGCGGCGACCTTCCTCGGCGTCGGCGAGGAAGAAGCGGCCCTCATCGACCTTGGCGACGAAATCCTTCTGGTCCCAGATCGGATAGCGGCTCTCGACCAAAGGCACCGAGCGGATGCCCCAATCCTCATCATCCGGCTTGGCCAGCCATTCGAGCGTGCCCGCATTCCACGGATTGCGCGGCGCCTTGGTACGGGTCGGCGACAGGGCGAGGTCGATGACCAGCACGGCGACGCCCGCCGCGAACATGTAGGAGCCCAACGTAGAGGCCAGGTTGAGCCAGCCGATGTTCAACTCGGCAGGATAGGTGAAGACGCGGCGCGGCATCCCCTCCAGTCCCGACAGATGCATCGGGAAGAAGGTCAGGTTGACGCCGACGAACATGATCCAGAAGGCGGTTCGCCCCATCCGGTCGGACAGCTTCTTGCCGGTGATGAGCGGCCAGTAATAATAAAGGCCGCCGAACAGCGGCAGCAATGTGCCGCCGATCAGCACATAATGGAGGTGCGCGACGATGAAATAAGTGTCGTGTGCCTGCCAGTCGAAGGGCGCCACCGCGACCATCACGCCGGTCAGCCCGCCGATGACGAAGATGGCCAGGCTTCCGCTCGCATAGAGCAACGGCGTCGACCATTTCACCTTGCCAGCCCACAGCGTGGCGATGAAGGCGAAGATCTGGACCCCGGTCGGGATGGCGACGGCCTCGGACGCGGCGGAGAAGAAGGCGAGGCTGATCTTCGGCAGGCCAGTCGCGAACATATGGTGCACCCACAGCCCGAACGACAGGAAGGCGGTGCCCACGGCCGCGAGCACGATCCACGGATAACCCAGCAGGTGCCGCTGCGCGAAGGTCGGGATCAGCATCGCGAACAGGGCGATGGAGGGCAGGAAGACGATATAGACCTCCGGGTGGCCGAAGATCCAGAACAGGTGCTGCCACAACAGCGGATCGCCCCCGCGCGCGGCGTCGAAGAAGGGCCAGTCGAGCAGCCGCTCCATCTCGAACAACAGGTCGCCCGCGATCAGAGGCGGAAAGGCGAACAGGATCATCACCGCCACGACCAGGATATACCAGGCATAGAGCGGCATCAGGTTCAGCCGCATCCCCGGCGGGCGGCATTTGAGCACACCGACGATCAACTCGACGGCGGCGGCGACCGACGACACCTCGATGAAGGAAAGCCCCAGCATCCAGATATCGGCGCCCAGGCCCGACAAATCGGTGCGGGTGGTCAGCGGCGGATACATGAACCAGCCGCCATCGGGCGCGGCGTTGAAGAAGATCGAGCCGCCGACGAACACGCCGCCGATCAGGAAGCTCCAATATCCGAAGGCCGACAGGCGCGGGAAGGGCAGGTCGCGTGCGCCGAGAAGTTGCGGCAGCAGGATGATCGACACTGCCTCGAACATCGGGACGGCGAACAGGAACATCATCATCGAGCCGTGCAGCGTAAACAGCTGGTTGAAGGTGTTCGCCGACACCAGGTCATTGTCGGGCACCGCCAATTGGGTGCGCATGATCAGCGCCAGCACGCCGGCGAACAGCATGAAGCCGAACGCGGTCAGCGTGTACCAGACGCCGACCCGGTTGTTGTTGACGTCCGTCCAGCGCAGGAACAGCCCGCTGGGCGGCTTCCAGACGGCGCGCAGCCGCTCTTCCTGGGCGGCGCGAAGGGCAGGGTCATCCTGGGCGTGGAGGCTCATTTCAGACCCTGAAGATAGCGGGCGAGGGCCAGCGCCTCGGCATCCGACAATTGGGGGAAAGAGGGCATGCGCACGCCCGGCTTGGTCTTTTCGGGATGACGGATGAAGTTCGCGACGTTGGCCTCCGTCATCGGCAGGATGCCCGCCGCCAGCGTCCGGCGCGATCCGAAATGGGTGAGGTCGGGGCCGATCCGGGTGGGCGGCGTCACTCCGGCGATGGCGTGGCACCCGGAACAGCCATTGGTCGCGAACAGCCGAGCTCCGGCACTGTCGACGGCCCGGGCGGGACGCGCCTGCTGGGCGAGCCATGCATCGAAGGCGGCGGGCGGCATGGCGATGACGTCGAACGCCATCAAGGCGTGGGACAATCCGCAGAACTCGGCGCATTGGCCGCGATAGCGACCGGGCTTGTCGGCGCGGACGACCAGGCTGTTGATGCGGCCGGGGATCATGTCCATCTTGCCCGCCAGCCCCGGTATCCAGAAGCTGTGCACCACATCACCCGCGCCCAGGCGAAAGGCGACCGTACGACCGGTCGGGATACGAATCTCATTCGCACCCAGGACGGGAGCGCGACCCGGTGCCTGATAGGCGACGCGCCACCAGAATTGCTCGCCATCGACCGCGACCTTCAGGTCGGCGGGCGCGACCGGCCGGGGCCGCATATAGGGTAGCGAATAGGCGAGCAGTCCCAGCAGCACGATCGTCGGTATGACCCCGCCCAGCCACAGGACCAGGCGCATGCCCTTCTCATGTCCGATCGCCCCTTCGGGCGCACGGACGGCATGGCGCATCAGCAACGCGACCGCCCCCGCGATCACCACCGCGCCGACCAGCATGATGATGAAAAGGTGGCGAATATCCGCCGCATCCGCCCCGAACGGGGCCAGGGTCGATTGATGCGTGTTGCATCCCGCCAACAAGGCGGCCGTCCCGACGACGATGGCTGTGCTCATCCCCCGCATGGCCAACAAACGTTGCCATGGTGGAATGGTTCACCTTCCCTTCATCGGAAATTCATGTCCGAAACAAAATGTCACGTTTGCGGATTGCGCCGCCAGACCTCACCCGCGAGCACCGTGGCGAAGCCCAGCCAGGCGGCCAGCGGCATGACGCTGAGGGCGGCGGGACGGTCGATCTTCCAGGCGGTGGCCGCCAGCGCGGCGGTACCGGCGGCCATCGTCCCGGCGGCGGCGGTGCTGGTGCCGATCCGCCGTTCGCGGAAGAAAAGCTCGGTCCAGCCGCCGATCATCGCGCTGTTGCCGAGCCAGAGCGCGACCGCCGTATCGCGCCGGGGCGAGGAGGGCTGGCGAAGCAGTCGGTAGCCGCCGACCGCCGCCAGGCTTTCGAGCACCGGCCAGACCGCACCGAACACCTTGTCTGGCGGGGTGAAGCCAGGCTTGTCGAGCCGTCTGTACCAATGCCGGATGCGTGGGTGAGACGGATCGGGCGCATTGCGCCGCCCGACCAGTGCACTCAACCCCAGCACCGCCGCCGCCACGCCGCCCGCCATCCATGGCGACAGCCCCGTCTTCGTCTTGCCGTTCATCGCGAACCCTCTCGATTGCGAGGGGGATAACGGTTCGACCTCATTCCTGTTCAGCGGCGGCGCGATTTGTCGGCATTGGCATCGGCGGATCGAGCGCCGCGATCGCCAGCAACGACAGGCCCAATATGCGTCGGTTTCGCCGGGCGATTTGCTATCCTGGATCAAGGCCATTTGGCCGATTTACCTGCTATCCGTACTTTTGCGGTAGGATGGCGACCGCTGGCGCGTGGCCGCGCCTTGTTGCAGAAATGGACGATAGTGGACTCCTCCGCATTTGAATTCCTGAAAGGCGTTTCGGGGCAGGTGGTCGATGAGATCATCGCGTTCGACTGGGCGGCGACCTCGCTGGGCGCGCCGGGGCAGTGGCCGGTCGCGCTGCGGTGCCAGGTGGCGACGATGCTCGCCTGTCCCGCGCCCATGTATCTGGTCTGGGGCCCGGATCTGATATCCTTCTACAACGATGCCTATCGCCCGATCCTGGGTTATCGCGCGGCGACCGCGATGGGCACGCCGTTCCGCATCCTGTGGGGCAGCATCTGGGACGAGATCGCGCCTTTGGTCGACCAGGCGCTGTCGGGCGGCGTCGCGCGGGTCACGGACATGCGGCTGGACCTGGCGCGCGAGGGGAAGCCCGAGGAAAGCTACTGGACCTTTTCCTATTCGCCGGTCTTCGACGATCGCGGCACCATCGCGGGCATGATCTGCGTCACCGGTGAGACGACCGCGCGCGTGCTGGCCGAACGACGCCAGCAGGAGGCGGACGAACGGCTCGACCTGGCGCTCAGTTCGGGTGCGCATGTCGGCATGTGGGACTGGGACGTGGTCAACGACTCGGTGCGCTCCGATGGGCGCTTCGCGGCGATGTACGGTGTCGATCCGGTCGCCGCCGAGGCGGGCATGCCGATCGCCGAGTTCTTCCAGGGTATCCATCCCGAAGATCGCGCGCGGGTGGAGGCGGAGATCGGGGCCGTCCTCGCGGGGGCGGCCGATGGGAGCGAGGGGGCGGGGCGCTTCGTCTCGGAATATCGGCTGGTCCAGTCCGACGGCTCGGTCCACTGGGTATCCGCGCGGGGACGGTGCATCGTCGATGAGACCGGGCGCTGCGTGCGCTTCCCCGGCGTCAGCTTCGATATCACCGACCGGGTCTGTGTCGAGCTTCAGTTGCGCGAGAGCGAGGCTCGCGCGCGTCTGAATGCCGAGCGGGTGCAGCTCGCGCTGGAGGCGGGGGCGATCATCGGCACCTGGCTATGGGACCTGCCGAACGATCGCTTTACGGTGGACGAGCCGTTCGCCCGTAATTTCGGTCTCGACCCCGCTCTGGGGCATGAGGGGCTGAGCCTGGCGCAGGTGGTCGAGACGGTCCATCCCGACGATCAGGCCGGCCTTGCCGAGGCGATCGCCGAGGCGATCGCGCGCGGCGGTCCCTATGCCCATCAGTATCGCACGCGGCGTCATGACGGTCGCTATCACTGGCTGGAGGCGAATGGCCGGGTCGATCACGCGCCCGACGGCACGCCGCTGCACTTTCCCGGCGTGCTGATCGATGTCGGCGCCCGCCGCGCGCTGGAGGCCGAGCGCGACCATGCCATCGCGGAACTCCGCGCGCTGACCGACCAGTTGGAACAGCGCGTCGCCGACCGCACCGCCGAGCTGATGCGTGCAGAGGAAGCGTTGCGGCAAAGCCAGAAGATGGAGGCGGTGGGCCAGTTGACCGGTGGGTTGGCCCATGATTTCAACAATCTGCTGGCGGGTATTTCCGGCTCGCTGGAACTCATGGCGCTGCGCCTGTCGCAGGGGCGGACGGGGGAGCTCGACCGCTATATGGACGCGGCGCAGGGGGCGACGCGGCGGGCGGCGGCGCTGACCCACCGGCTGCTGGCCTTTTCGCGGCGGCAGACGCTGGCCCCGCGCGCGACCGATATCGGCGCGCTGGTCGCGGGCATGACCGACCTGATCCGCCGCACCGTGGGGCCGGGCATCACGCTGGAGACGAAGGGCGCGGATGATCTGTGGACCGTGCTGGTCGATGCGCCGCAACTGGAGAATGCGCTCCTCAACCTGTGCATCAACGCGCGTGACGCGATGCCGGATGGCGGGCGCATCACGATCGAGATGGTGAACCGGCGGCTGATCGGCGACAATGCGCGGTTCGGCGATATACCGGACGGCGAGTATCTGGCGTTGTGCGTGACCGATACCGGCATCGGCATGACCCCGGACGTAATAGAAAAGGCGTTCGACCCCTTCTTCACCACCAAGCCCCTGGGGCAGGGGACCGGGCTGGGGCTGAGCATGATCTATGGTTTCGCCAAACAGTCGGGCGGGCAGGTTCGCATCCATTCGACTCCCGGCATGGGGACGACCGTGTTCCTCTATCTGCCCCGCTACGACGGACCGGCGGAGCAGGAGGACACCGGCACGACCACCGCGCTCGACGGTCCCGCCGGGTCGGGCGAGACGGTGCTGGTCGTCGATGACGAGGCGACCGTTCGCCTGATGATCGTCGATGTGCTGCGCGACATGGGCTATCAGGTGATCGAGGCGGCGGACAGCGCGGAAGGGCTGGCGATCCTGCGATCGTCGGTGCGGATCGATCTGCTCGTCACCGATGTCGGCCTGCCCGGCGGGATGAACGGACGCCAACTGGCCGAAGCGGCGCGGGAATTGCGACATGAATTGAATGTCATGTTCATCACGGGCTATGCGGAGGGCGCGGTGCTGAACAGCGGCCATTTGTCGCCGGGGATGCAGTTGCTGACCAAGCCGTTCACCGTGGACGCGCTGGTCACGGGGATACAGGCCGCGATAGGCGCGGCCGCGCGGCGGTACGAACCCCACGCCCCCTGAACCCTTCGCGGTCCCGGTCCGGATCGCGTGCGGCACCGCATGACGATGACGACCGGGAGTTTCGAGACGATGAAGACCAGCCGCCTGGCCCTTTCCCTATTGGGCACGAGCCTGTTCGCCGCCGCCCCGGCGCTGGGCCAGGAGGGGCCGGATATTCCCGAGCCGATGGTGTTCGACATGATCCGCCCGCTGACCGCAAAGGCGGGCGAGATCGAGGTCAACGCGCTGGCGCAGCGCGACCTGACCGGCCCGCGCGGCGAACTGGAATGGGCGCCCGAGGTCGAATGGGCGGTGGCCGATGGCTTTGCGGTCGAGCTGGAACTGCCGCTGATCGACAACCGAGTCGTCCAGTACAAGATGGGGCTTCAGGGCAAGCTGGGCACGATCCGGGGCGGACGCGGGGTGCATGGGGTCCAGTATCTGGGACTGCACGATCGCGAGGCGGGGGGATGGACCTCCACGCTTCTCTGGCTGCTCGGCAACCGCTTCGGCGAGCGGTGGAGCACCATGACGATGATCGGCGTCGGCGACGTGACCCTGCGCGAGGGGAATGAGACGGGGATGATCGTCAACCACTCCACCTTCTACGATCTGAACCGCGACACGGTGCTGGGGTTGGAGGTCAATCGCCAGAATGGCGAAGGCGCCTACTGGCTGTTGATGCCGCAAGTCCACCGCGCGCTCGGCAAGCTGGGCGTGCAGGGCGGCGTCGGGGCGGAGAAGGGGCGGGGCGAGCGGTTCCGGCCGCGGCTGGGATTGCGAATCATCCGCGAACTGTGATGGGAGAGCCGTCGCCTCGTGGGAGACAGGATATGGCCGTCGAATTGATCTGTCTGGATGCCGACGACACGCTCTGGCACAATATGCGCCATTTCGCGGAGACGGAGGAAGCGCTGGTCGGCCTGCTCGCCCCCTTTGCCGAAGCGCGGGTGGCGCGGGCCACGCTGGAATCCTGCGAGGCGCGCAACCTGCGGCTCTACGGTTACGGCGCCAAGGGCTTCACCTTGTCGATGATCGAGACGGCGGTCGAACTGGCGGGGCCGACCCTGCCGACCGAACTGGTCGCGCGGCTGCTGGAGGCGGGGCGGCAGTTGCTGGCGCATCCGGTCGAACTCCTCGACGGGATCGCCGACACCATGGCCGCGTTGGCGGAGCGCGGGCGGCTGGTGCTGGTGACCAAGGGCGACCTGCTGCACCAGGAGGCGAAGCTGGCGGCATCGGGCCTGGGCGAGCATTTCGCCGATGTCGCGATCGTCAGCGACAAGACGCCCGACACCTTCCGCCGGATCTTCGCGCGCCACGACGTCGCGCCGGAGCGGGCGGTGATGGCGGGGGATTCGATGCGCTCCGACATTTTGCCCGCGCTGGAGGCGGGGGCCTGGGCCGCCTATATCCCGCAGCCGCTGGCCTGGAGCCATGAGGCGGGGCGGACGCCGACCGACCATCCCCGCTTTCGCCAGTTGGAACGGCTGGGGGACTTGCCGGACTGGATCGACGCGATCGGGTGACGGGGGCGTCCAGTCCGGGCGATCCTCAGCTGGGGTCGTGTTCTTCCCCGACGACGACACCGCGCGCCACTTCGGGACCGTCATGCGAGAAGCCGTTGCGATGGATGCGCACGCCCGCCGTCGTCACCGGGACGCTGGTCGCCACCGCCGCGACGGGGGCGGTGGCGGCGACGCCTTCGGTGACCGCCTGTTCGCCGCGATGAATGGTCACGCCCCCCACCGTCTCGACGCCCGCCACCGGCGCGGCGGCCAGCATGGCGGGGGCGGGGACGGGGATGCTTGGCTCGACCCCCGCATAATCCTGGCGGAAGGACAGGTCGCGCTCCAGCGCGCCCTTCCAGCGATAGAAGATATGGCTGCCGATCGCGCCGATCCGGTTCAGGCTGGGCGCCCACCAGGGCAGCACGTAATTGGCGTGATAGAAGGTCGCGGCCCCCACCGGGGCATAGACCATGCCCGCCAGCGCCGCCTGCGCCACGGCGGCGGCGCGGGCCCAGGCGGCGGGCTCGCGCGGGTGGAGCATCGATCCGTCGCAGGTGAAGCTGAACTGGCAACCCGTCGAGCGCTCCGATCCCTGATAGACGACGCCGCAGATGCTTTTGGGAAAGGCGCGGTCGCGCACGCGGTTGAGGACGACCTGCGCCACCGCGCGTTGCCCGTCGATCGGTTCGGAGCGGGCTTCGTAATAGATGGCGGCGGTCAGGCATTCGGCGGCGCGCGCGGCATCCTGCGCCGAGCGGGCGATGCCGGAAAAGGCCGGGGCGGCCGCCATCTCGATCGGGGTATTGCCGGTCAGCGTTTCGGGCAGGTCGCTGTCGGGCACGTCGAGCGCGAGCTGGCGCAGCAGAGTCCGCGCGGTCGGCGGCGGCACGTCCAGCGTCAGCCGGGCGGGCGGATGCCGCGACGGGGTGCACGACGTCGCGATCGCCAGCGTCGCCACCAACATCAACCAGCGCAGCACGTTCTTCCTGTTCCCAACCCGTTGCCCCATGACGGCGCATTACCGGATTGGGGGTTAGGAAGCGGTTAAGTCACCGAAAACGGACATATCCCCTGGAACGCGTCCGTTCGTCGGCTATCGGAAGCGCGCGCCCAATTCCACGCCGTAGAAACGCGGCTCGCCCGCGATATAGGTCGGCGCGCTGAAGGTGCCGCCGGTGTTGCCCGCATCGATCAGATAGCGCTTGTTGGTCAGGTTGCGCGCGAAGCCGCCGACATGGAAACCCCCGTCCGCCCCGAACTCGACGCCGGCGCGCAGATTGACCAGCGTATAGCCGCCCTGCGAGATCGCCTCGCTATTGGGCAGCTCGAAATAGACCTTGGACCGATAGGTGGCGCTGGGCGTCGCATAGAAGGTCGCGGAGGACCCCAGCGGCACGCGCAGCGTCGCGCCGCCCGAGGCGGTCGTGTCGGGTTGCAGGCGGAAACGATTGCCCGCGAACACGCCATTGGCCGGCTCGTCGGCGATGCCGCCATCGATATAGGCGAAGCTGCCAAACAGGCTGAGCCAGCGCTGCACCGCCCAGTTCGCCTCCAGCTCGACCCCGACATTGTTCGCCGAGCCCGCGCTGCGCGTCACGGTCCGTCCGCCCTCGAAGACGGTGACCTGGAAGCCCTTATACTGCTGATAGAAGACCGAGGCCGCGCCGCTGAACGCGCCGATCCGCCCCTTGATGCCGCCTTCGTAATTCCACACGTCTTCCTGCGGCACGATCTGAAGCCGGGGGATCGCGCCCGAATTGGCGATGGTCAGCGGCACGATCCGCTGGGCGTCGAGCTGTACCACGGGCGAACGGCGGCCCTTGCTGACCGTCGCATAGACGTTCACGTCGCCGCCCAGCCGATAGAGCGCGTTGAAGCGCGGCAGGATCGCGGCATAGCTGCGTTGCGCCTCGAAGACCTGTCCCTTGGTATTGGCCGCGCCCAGCAGGCTGGTGAACAGCCCCGCCGCCGCCAGCAGGCGGCTGTCCGGCATGACATTGCTATAGCCCGAGCGGCGATCCTCGATCAGCACCCGCGCGCCCGCCGTCAGTTCCAGCGCGGGGACGGGAATCCAGGTCGCGTCGGCGAACATCGAATAGGTGTTGTTGCGACCGAAATTGGTGAAGCTGGCGCTATAGGGCACCATGGTCGCCGTGCCGCGCGACAGGATCGCGGTGGCGCGGGTGCCGGTTATGGTGCCGTCGGGCGCGACGCAGGCGGTGCCGGTCGGCAGGCCCGCCGCGCCAAGCAACTGTCGCACCGGTGCGAAGTCGGTCGCGGTCGAGCAGGCGAGATAGGTGCCTTCCTCGGTCGAGAAGGGCACCCGCTGCTGCCCGTTTTCGAAAAAGGCGTTCCACCCGATCGAGGCGCGGTAATGCGCGCCGTCGAAGGCGAAGCGGCTTTCATGGCTCCATTGGTCGCCCTTGGCGTCCTCGCCGAACTCCAGATACCAGGCGGGGCCGCCATCGGCGTCGAAGATTTCCAGCGCGTCGAATCGGCGATAGCCGTTGACCGTGGTGAAGGTGATGCCCGGCGCGACATCGACCGCGACCGTCAGGTTCGCGTCATAGACGTTGCGGGTCAGCCCCAGCTTGCGCCGCCCCAGCACCTCGGCGGAGAAGGGCGAGCCCGACAGTTCGGCATAACCATAATCGCCGGTCTGCCCGCCGGTGGGGGCGAAGACGCGGCTCTTGAACGCGGTGCCCGGATTGCGCTGTCCGTCATAGGTCAGGACGAGGTCGGCGGTGACCGAGCCATTGGGCCGCCAGCGCAGCGACCCGCGCACCCCGCGCTGGTCCTGCCCGTTCAGATCGTCCTGGTCGACGCGCCCCTGATTCTGGTTGGGCACATCGGGATTCCCTGCGATATTGCGGACATAGCCGTCGCGATATTTATAGGCAAAGGCGATCCGGCCGGCCAGCGTCTCGTTGCCCGCATTCAGATAGCCCGACACCTGCGTCCGGTTGAAATTGCCATAGGAGGCGATGAGGCCGCCCTCGGTTCCGGCCTTGGGATGCGCGGAGACGATGCTGATCGCGCCGACCGCGGCGGCAGTGCCGAACAGGGTTGCCTGCGGGCCCTTCACCACCTCGATCCGCTCGATATCGTATAGGTCCTGATAGGCGCCGCGCGTCCGGCTGATGTCGATGCCATTATAATAGAGCGTCACCCGCGCGCCCTGCTGCGCCGAGCCGGAATCCGAGGTGATGCCGCGAATGACGAAGCCCGGATTGTTCGCGCTCTGCTCCTGGATTTGCAGGCCGGGGATATATTGCGCGACCTCGGCCAGCGAGTTGACGCCCAGATTGGCCATGCGTTCGCCCGACACTGCGCTGACGGTGACGGGCACGTCCTCGATCCGCTGCTCGCGCTTCTGGGCGGTGACGATCACTTCGTCGTCGCGGGCGTCGTCCTGTGGCTGGATCATCGCCTGCGCCCAGGCCGCCTGTGCGAACGCGGTCGGCGAAAGGCTCGTCAAAAGCGCGGCCAGCGTCATGCGGCGCATGGTCGAAGTCATATCTATCCCCGGCTATTACCCTGTTTGCCAGCCGCTTAGGGGAAAGGGATTACCGGTTGGTGTCCATCACGCTGCGGATTTGTGACGGTCGGCGCCGGTGTCGTCGAACCGTCATCCATTCGCCATGGCGCTGTCGTGCGGAGCCTCTAGCCGTCCGGGCGAAAGGACCCGATGATGACGATGATGAACCGACGCCGCGCGATCGCCCTGATGGGAAGCGGCGCGACGCTCAGCCTGCCCGCGACGATCGCCGAGGCGGCCGAGCCCTCGGCCCGTTTCGACCATGGCGTGGCCAGCGGCGATCCGGCCGCCGATGGTGCGATCCTGTGGACCCGCGCGACCCCGGCGGAGGGGCAGGGGGGCGACGTCCCGCTGACCTGGCACGTCGCGCCGATGGAGCCGGGCGAGGCAGTCGGCCTGCGCACGGGCCGGGTGACGGCCCGCGCCGCCCGCGACTTCACCGCCAAGGTCGAGGTGACGGGGCTGCGCCCCGGTCGCGATTATCGCTATTGGTTCGAGACGGCGAAGGGAGAGCGTTCGCCCGAGGGGCGTTTCCGCACCCTGCCGCGCGGGCGGATCGAGGACGTGGTGCTGGCCGTCGTCTCGTGCCAGCTTTATCCCGGCGGGCTGTACAACGCCTATGACGCGATCGCGCGGTCCGAGCGGCTCGACGCGGTGCTGCATCTGGGCGACTATATCTATGAATATGGCGCGGAGGGTTATGGCGCGGAGATCGGGCGCAAACTGAACCGCCTGCCCGAACCGGCGCATGAGATCCTGTCGCTCGCCGATTATCGCGCGCGTCATGCCCAGGTGAAGCGCGACCCCGACATGCAGGCCGCGCACGCCCGCGCCGCCTTTATCTGCGTGTGGGACGATCATGAGGTCGCCAATGACGACTGGATCGGCGGCGCGGAGAACCATGATCCCAAGACCGAGGGGGACTGGGCCAAGCGCAAGGCGGCGGCGATGCAGGCCTATTTCGAATGGATGCCGATCCGCGACCCGCGCCCTGGCCAGCCCTGGGCCGCGATCAACCGCAGCTTCGACTTCGGCGACCTGGCGACGCTGGTGATGGTCGAGACGCGGCTGCTCGCCCGGTCGAAGCAGGTGACGGCCAAGGGCGATGTGCTCGAGCCGTCCGAATATGCCGCGATGATGGCCGAGCGTGCGCGGCCTGAGCGCGAATTGCTGGGCGCGGGGCAACTCGACTGGATCGAGCGGACGCTGGCCGCCTCAATCGGGGCGGGGCGTCCGTGGCAGGTGATCGGCAACCAGGTGGTGATGGCGCGGGTCGACGGCCCCGATCTGGAAAAGCAGATGGGGGCGGAGGGTTATGCGTCGCTGATCGCGCCGCTGTCTCCGGCGATCCGCGCGCAGCTGACGGCGGCGCAGGCATCCTATCGCGCGGGGCTGCCGATGAACTTCGATAGCTGGGACGGCTATCCCGCCGCGCGCGAGCGGCTTTACGCGGCGTTCCGGCGGGCGGGGAGCCATCCGGTGGTCCTCTCGGGCGACAGCCATGCCGCCTGGGCCAACGACCTGTATGACGACCAGGGCGCGCTGGTCGCGGCCGAGTTCGGCGCGACGGCGATCACCAGTCCGTCCTGGGGGGCACTGTTCCCCGGTATCGGCCGCCAGATCGCCGAGGCCAATCCGCGCAGCGTCCGCTTCTGCGATCAGGACGCCAAGGGCTATCTCCACCTGACCCTGACCCGCGACACCGCGACCGCGCGGTTCATGACCGTCTCGACCGTCATGGCCAAGCCCTATGCGGAGGCCTGTGTCGCGACCTGGCGGACGCGCGCGGGCGGGACGGCCCCGATCGAGAGCGTGACCGCCTGATCCCGTACCGGCCTTTCCCCGTCAATCCGGCTTGGCGGGGAAGGGCCGACCGCGCACCGCCGCCAGCACATGGGCGTTCAGCGTGGCGTCGTCATGGTTCAGATAATGGCCGCCCGGCATGGCGACGACATGCGCATCGGGCAGCTTGAGGAGCGGGCACAGGCTGTCCGGTTCCTCGACGCCATAGATGCAGGTGACGGGCAGCCAGTCGAGCGTGCGGGCGGTGGTGATCGCCATGCTGTCGGGCCGTCCCATATAGGCGATGCCGGAGGGGTCGGAGCGGAAATAGGCCGTCTTGCCCGGCACCACCAGCACCAGTGCCGACACCCGCGCGCGCAGGTCGGCGGGCAGTTTCGCCAGCCCGGTCTGCAACATGTCCGCGCCATAGGACTGGCCGAGCAGCACCAGCCGCCGCTCGCCCGCTTCCCGCGCGGCACGGCGTACCAGATCGGCGATCAGCGCATCGACCTGCCCGCGCGTCCGGCGCTCGCGGAACAGGACGGGGGAATTGACGCCCAGCACGGCGATTCCCCGGGCGCTCAGGTGCCGTGTGACAACCCCGCTCATGCCATAGCGCAGGCCCATATCCCCCGACAGCGACAGGACGAACACCGGCTGCATCCGCCCCGCCGCCGGATAGCGGGTGAACGGGTCGCGGTCGAAATAGCTGCCCGAATAGAGGAGGATGGAAAGTCCGGCCACGATGACGAACAGGATCGCGGCGAGATAACGGCGATAATGGCGGCGAAGATGGGCCAGGCGAACGGACATGCCTCATCCTAGGGCCAATCAACATTCATGCTACTCCTTCCTTCCTCTCCCCTGGATAGGGGAGAGGGTTAGCGGAGCTTGCCAGCCTGCTGGCTAGCGCAGCTTGGGTGAGGGGTCGAGCGAGCCGCAGGCTCGCGCGCCCACCCGTCACCCAGCTCCGACTAAGCCTTTGCTGTACAAAGACTAAGTCTGCGCAACCCTCTCCCCTCTACGAGGGGCGAGGGAAGAGAAGGCCATATCGGAATGTCGATCGGTCCTAATCCCGCCGCCCGCCCGCTGTCGCGAGCCGATCGAAGCGCCGATAAGAGCGGTCATGAAAAATCTGTAATGTCACGATCACGCGCTCTATGCGCGCGATCTGCCATCGGCGACAGGGTGCAGACATGGGATGGCTGGTGGCCGTCGTCCGTGTCGATGACCAGACGTAAGGAATACCGTCCGTGACCAACCCGATCTTCTTTGACCCGACCGGTCGCCGGGGCGCGTGGGCGCGGCGCAGCGTCGGGGTGCTGATCTTGGCGGTGGTGATCGCGGCGATCGCCTTTGCCACGACGCTGGTCGCGGTGCCCAATTCGGGCGTGCTGCCCTTGCCCTTCGCACGCCGCCAGGCGATGACGCTGGAGCCGACCGCGCAGTTGAAGGGGCGGCGCGGTGAATGGCTGCCGCGCAAGGCGGCGGCGCCGGGCCATACCCCGCTGACCATCGCCTTCTACACGCCGGGTAACGATTCCGCGCTCGCCTCGGTCCATGCGCATATGGGGCAGATCGACTGGCTGGTGCCCTCGCTGATGAATGTCGCGGGTCCCAAGGCCGAATTGCAGATCAGCAACGATCCCAAGCTCGCCAGTCTGTTGTCGCATGCGGCCAAGCCGCCGCGCCTGTTGCCGATGGTGCAGAATCTGGGCGCCGACGAATGGGACGGCCAGGCGATCGCGCGGATCATCGCCAGCCCGGCGGCTTCCGAGAAGCTGGCGACCCAGCTTGGGGACTCGGTGACGGCCAATCGCCAGTCGGGTCTGGTCATCGACTTCGAGAACCTGCCCGCCAGCGCCATGGCGCGCTATCCGCGCCTGCTGCAACGGATCAAGGCGCATCTGCCCAAGGGGGCGGTGCTGGCCGTCACCGTTCCCTCGGAGGATGACGCATGGCAGCTAAAGCCGATCGCCAGGGTCGTCGATCGCGTCATCCTGATGGCCTATGACGAGCATTGGCAGAGCGGCACGCCGGGCCCGATCGCATCGCAGCCCTGGTTCCTCCAGGCGAGCCAGAAGGCGTTGCGCGAGGTGGGTCGCGACAAGCTGATCGTCGCGCTCGGCAGCTATGCCTATGATTGGCCCGCCAAGGGGCCGGCGGATGCCAAGTCGATCGAGGAAGCCTGGCTGATGGCGCATGACAGCCAGGCACAGGTGACGTTCGACCCGGCCAGCGGCAATGCGGGCTTCGCCTATGACGAGGATGGCGATCATCACACCGTCTGGATGCTCGACGCCGCGACGAGCTGGAACCAGCTCCAGGCGCTGAAGCATCTGGGCATCGACGATGTCGCCTTCTGGCAGATCGGCACCGAGGACCCCGGCCTGTGGGCCGACTTCGCCGCGTTCCGCAGCACCGCGCGCGGCGTCATCCCGCGGCTGAACGCGATCGCCTCGCCGTTGAACGTCGATGTCGAGGGGCCGGGCGAAATCCTGCGCATCACCGCCCAGCCGACCGAGGGCGCGCGCGCCCTGCAATATGACAAGGACGGGATCATCCGGGGGGAGGTCTATCGAACCTATCCGACACCCTATGTCGTGCAGCGGGCGGGCGCGCTGGACAAGACGATCGCACTGACCTTCGACGACGGGCCGGACGCCGAATGGACGCCCAGGATCCTCGACGTGCTGGAGCGGGAGCATGTGCCCGCCACCTTCTTCGTCATCGGCGAGAATGCGCTTCAGCATCCGCAACTGCTGCGCCGGATCGTCGCGGACGGCAGCGAGATCGGCAACCACAGCTACACCCACCCCAATATGGCGACGGCGGGCGAGCGGACGATCAAGCTGGAGCTCAACGCGACCAAGCGGCTGATCCAGGCCTATACCGGGCGTTCGACCACGCTGTTCCGCGCGCCCTATTTCGGGGACGCGGAGCCGACCACGGCGGACGAGATCGGACCCGCGCTGATCGCGCAGAATCTGGGCTATACGGTGGTCGGGCTGCACGTCGATCCCAATGACTGGCAGACGCCGGGCACCGACAAGATCGTCCATGAGGTGATCGAGCAGGTCCACGGCGCGACGCCCGACAATTCGGCCAATGTCGTCCTGCTGCACGATGGCGGCGGCAACCGCGAGCAGACGGTCGAGGCCTTGCCCCGCATCATCGATACGCTGCGCGCCGAGGGCTATCGCTTCGTCCCCGCCTCGCAACTGGTTGGGGTCAGCCGCGATCAGGCGATGCCGCTGGTCGAGGGGAAGGACCTGCTGGCGGTGCGGACCGACGTGGCGATCTTCGTCGTCCTGGCGACGCTGTCGGCGGGGCTGGCCTGGCTCTTCTATCTCGCCATCGCGCTGGGCATCGCGCGGGCGGTGGTCATGGCGGGGCTCGCCTGGTTCCAGGGCCGCCGGTCCAAGCCGGTGCCGCCCGAATATACCCCCAGCGTCTCGGTCATCATCCCCGCCTATAACGAGGAGCGGGTGATCGCCCAGTCGGTCGCGCGGGTGCTGGCCAGCGATTATCCGGGGCTTCAGGTGATCGTGGTCGATGACGGGTCGAGGGACGCGACCAGCGCGGTGGTGCGCGAGGCCTTCGGCGAAGAACCGCGCGTCCGCCTGCTGACCCTGACCAATGGCGGCAAGGCGGCGGCGCTGAACCGCGCGCTGCGCGACGCGACCGGCGAGGTGGTGATCGCGCTCGACGCCGATACCCAGTTCGAGCCGGAGACGATCGCCAAGCTCGCCCGCTGGTTCGCCGATCCGAAGCTGGGCGCGGTGGCGGGCGATGCGCGGGTGGGCAACCGGGTCAATCTGGTCACCCGCTGGCAGGCGGTCGAATATATCACCGCACAGAATCTGGAGCGGCGCGCGCTGGCCGGTTTCGACGCGATGACGGTGGTTCCGGGTGCGGTCGGCGCATGGCGACGCGCGGCGCTGGACGCGGTCGGCGGCTATCCCGAGGATACGCTGGCGGAGGATCAGGACCTGACCATCGCGATTCAGCGGGCGGGCTGGCGCGTCACCTACGACCCGCGCGCGGTCGCCTGGACCGAAGCGCCAGAGAGCTTCCGCGCGCTCGCCAAGCAGCGCTATCGCTGGGCGTTCGGGACGCTGCAATGCCTGTGGAAGCACCGTGCCGTGCTGCGCACCGGGCGACCCAAGGGGCTGGCGCGGGTCGGCCTGCCGCAGGCGTGGCTGTTCCAGATCCTGTTCGCCGCCATCTCGCCGCTGATCGACCTGTCGCTGATCCTGTCGATCATCGGCACCTCGGTCCGCGTGGCGCAGCATGGCTGGGCGCAGACGCATACCGATGTGTTCCAGATGGGGGCCTATTGGCTGGTCTTCACCTCGGTCGACGTGCTGTGCGGATGGATCGCCTATCGGCTGGACGGCAACCGGGTGCGTTACCCGGCGCATCTGCTGGTCGCGCAGCGGCTGGTCTATCGCCAGATCATGTACTGGGTCGTGCTCCGCGCGATCAGCTCGGCGATCGGCGGGTGGATCGTCGGCTGGGGGAAGCTGGAGCGCACCGGGAATGTCGGGGCGTAAGGCGTAGGGGATTGCCCCTCCACCATCCTTCGGATGGTTCCCCTCCCCAAGCATAGCTTGGGGAGGAATGGGGTTTCCCAAATCCTCCCCATCTTCGATGGGGAGGGGGACCGCCCGGCGCAGCCGGGTGGTGGAGGGGCGTCACCCCAGCGTCATCCGCACCACCAGACCCGGCGTGTTATCCTCCAGCGCCAGCGACCCGCCGTGCAGATGCGCCACCGCGCTGGCGAGCGACAGGCCCAGCCCTGCGCCGCTTTCGGTCCGCGCGGCGTCCAGTCGCCCGAACCGCTTGAGCGCCTCCTCGCACCGTTCGGGGGGAATGCCGGGGCCGTCATCGGCGACGGTCAGGACGGGACCGGGCTCGACCCGCACCGTGATCAGCCCCGCACCATATTTCAGCGCATTGTCGATCAGGTTCGCGACCGCCTGACCCAGCAGCTCCCGGTGGACCGTCGCGACCAATGTCTCCGGCCCCTCGGCGCGGATTGTCATGCCGCGATCCTCGGCCAGCGGCTCGAACATGTCGGCGACGTCGCGGATCATCTCCGCCAGATCGGTCTGGACGAAGGCGTCGCGGCCCAGCCCGGCTTCGGCGCGGCTGATGCGCAGCGCGGTGTCGAGCATGGCGAGCAGCCGGTCCCCTTCGTCCAGCGCGCGCGCCACCGCGATCCGCGCATTCTCGTCCCGGCACTCCGCCATCGCCCGGTCCAGCGTCGCGCGCAACCGGGTCAGCGGCGAGCGCAGGTCGTGCGCCAGTCCGTCGGTCGCGACCTTCAGTTCCGTCATCAGCAGGGCGATGCGGTCGAGCATGGCGTTGACCGCCTGTGCCAGCGAGTCGAAGGCATCGTCGCCGCCATTGCGCTGCACCCGGCGCGACAGGTCGCCGCCCGCGACCGCATGGGCGGTGGCGACCGTGCCTTCCAGCCGCGCCTCGATCATCCGCGCGGCGGCCCAGGCGGCGAGCGCGGCGAGGACGATCGCGGCGGCCATGCCGACCGCCATCGCCTCTTCCATCGCCAGCGCGACGCGCAACTCGCTTTCCACGACATGCCCCGCCAGCATCCGCGATCCGTCGGGCAGGCGGGTGGCCATCACGCGCATCCGCTCGGGCTGCGAATGGCCGATCCGGAAAATCTCGATGGTGGCGACACCGGGGGCCGGGACATTGGGCGGCCAGTCGGCGATGTTGCCCGCCACGAAACGCCCGCGCGGATCGGTGAGCAGGATGACCGACTGCGGCAGGCGATCGGTGTTCAGCCGCCGGTCGACTGCCGCGCGCACCGCCGCCTGGCCGCCGGTCGCCCACATGCCCGACAGTTCGTCGCGCAGGTCGCTGGCGGCATCCTCCGCCTGTGCCGCGATCTCGCTGCGAGTCAGGTGGCGGACCATGGCGACCATCGCGCCCGCGCCGACCAGTTGCAGCGCGAAGACCAGCAATGCGAAGCGCAACGTGGTCGAACGGAGCATGACGGGCGCTATTTCTCGACGCCCAGCTTATAGCCCGAACCGCGCACGGTATGGAGCAGGGGGCGGGCAAAGCCCTCGTCGATCTTCTTGCGCAACCGGCTGATATGCACGTCGGTGACGTTGGTGTTGGGATCGAAATGGAAATCCCACACCCCCTCCAGCAACATGGTGCGGGTCACGACCTGATCGACATGCTGGAGCAGATATTCCAGCAGGCGATATTCGCGCGGTTGCAGGTCGATCGACTTGCCCGCCCGCCGCACCCGGTGGGCGAGCAGGTCCATCTCCAGATCGTCGCACACCAGCTTGGTCTGCACCGCATTGCCCGTCGTCCCGCCGCGCCGGATCAGCAGGCGGACCCGCGCCAGCAATTCGGCGAAGACGAAGGGCTTGGTCAGATAATCGTCGGAGCCGGATGTCAGCCCCGCGACCCGGTCCTCGGGCGAGGACAGGGCGGACAGGATCAGCACCGGCGATTCGATCCCGGCGGCGCGGATCGCGGCCAGCACCGACATCCCGTCCATGCCGGGCAGCATCCGGTCCAGGATGATGCAGTCATAGGTGCCGTCCGTGGCATGGAACAGCCCGTCGCGCCCATTGGCGGCATGATCGATCAGGAAACCTTCTTCCCGCAACCCGTTGGCGATATAGTCCGCCGTCGAGCGATCATCTTCGATCAGCAAAATCCTGTTGGCCACGCAATCCTCCCGACCCGCTCCTTAGCAGCGTGATCGTGATGAGGCCATGGTCGCGCGCGACCCGCAGGCGCACCGGCGCATCGCCGCTTCGCGACGCTTCCTCGCGCAACAGCGAGAAGGATGTCGCGGGCCGGTCGTCGATCGCCAGTACGGTGTCGCCGACCCTTAGCGGTGGCTTGACCGCGGCGGCGGTGCCGTCGTCCACATCGCTGCGCAGGCTGGTGACGACCAGGCCGGGGCGATCCGCAGCGGCGGGGGCGAAGGTCGCGCCGTACAGCATCGATGGCGTGCGAGGACCCGCGTGAAGCGGCATATGCCCGACGAGCAGCGCCATCGCAGCCCCGCCGACAAGCGCGGCCAATCCCGCGCCCCAACCGACGATCCGCAGGCCCTTCACCGGAACGGCCGCCCGACCACGCGGCGCGCATGGGGCGTCACGGGCACGGCGTCGGGGGCAGCGGGCATGGTCGATCCTTTCACGCTGTCCTCTTAATCTTAACCACATAAGCGAAGGGTGGGCGAAGCATGACGCTTCTGTCATCAAGGCCCGTTTCACCGGCATGACGAACTTGTCATGCGACCGTAAGGCGGCGAGGGCGGTGCCGGTTCTATGCCGCGCCCGCCACCGCCAAAAGAATTGGACGATCGAAAAAGATGCGCGTGAGCGGGGAGAATATGACGGGCGACCCCAGCGTGACGGTCGCGACGGGTTGGGCGTCGTGACGGACACGGTCCGCCCGGTGCCGTTGCTCGATCGGGTCGTCGCCTATGCCCGGGCGCGGCGCGGCTATCTGGCGGTCGGGGCGGTCGTGCTGCTGGTCGCGCTGGGCCTGTCGGCGCTGCATCACCTGACGCGGCAGATCAGGCTGGCCGATGTCCGGTCGGCCTTCTACGCGATCGATCCGCAACAGATCGCCCTGTCGGTCGCCTTCACTATCGCCAGCTATGTCGCGCTGACCTTTTACGACGTGATCGCACTGCGCGTGATCGGGCGGCCGCAGCGCTGGCGGACCGCCGCGATGGCCTCCTTCACCAGCTATACGCTCAGCCATAATCTGGGGCTGGCGCTGCTGACCGGCGGGTCGGCGCGCTACCGCGTCTATGCCGCCGCCGGGCTGGACGGGCCCGACATCGCGCGGGTGATCGCCATCGCCAGCGCGACCTTCTGGTTCGGGGTGTTCAGCGTCACCGGGCTGGGCCTGCTCTTCCATGAGGGGCCGATCACGCTCGAAGCCTTTGTGCTGGGGCAGGGGATCGTCCGCTGGCTGGGCGGCGCGGTGGTGGCGGGGGCGCTGCTGCTGATCCTGCTCTGCGCCTTGCGGCCCGGACAGCGTGTCGGCTGGCGCGCCTGGAGCGTGCCCTTGCCGACCCCAGCGCAGGCCGTAGCGCAGATCGGCATCGCCACGCTGGACCTCACCTGTGCCAGCGCGGCCCTGTTCGTGCTGTTGCCGGGGGCCTCGCCCGAACTGCTGCCCGCCTTCATCCTGGCCTATGCGCTGGCGATCATCGTCGCCTTGGTCAGCCATGTGCCCGGCGGGATCGGGGTGTTCGAGGCGGTGGTGCTGGCGACCGTGCCCGCCAACCGGACCGAGCTGTTCGCCGCGCTCATCGCCTATCGCGTCCTCTATTATCTCGCGCCGCTGGCGCTGGGTATCGCGCTGCTGGCGTGGGACGAGGCGCGGCGGCGGCCGATCAAGGCGTTGCGCGACATTCGCCGGGTACTGCTGGGCGTTGCGCCGACCCTGCTCAGCGCGGCCTGTTTTGGGGGCGGGGCGATCCTGCTGCTCTCGGGGTCGCTGCCCGCCATTCCGCAGCGTGTGCATCAGCTTGTCCATATCGTGCCGCTGCCCTTTATCGAGGCGTCGCACTTCGCCGCCAGCCTGGTCGGCACCGGCCTGCTGCTGCTCGCGCCGGGTCTGTACCGGCGGCTGGACGGGGCGAGCCTGGCGGCGCGGGCTCTGCTCGTCGCGGGGGCGGTCTTCTCGCTGGCCAAGGGGATCGATTATGAGGAGGCGGCGGTCTGCCTGACCATCGCGCTGCTCCTCCAGATGAGCCGCCGCGCCTTCTACCGGCGGACCTCGCTGGTCGCGCGGCCGCTGTCGCCCGCCTGGTTGTTCAGCGTCGCGGTGGTGATCGTCGGCACCGGCTGGATCGGCTTCTTCGCCTATAAGCATGTCGATTATCAGGAAGCCCTATGGTGGCGTTTCGCGCTGTCGGACGATGCCTCGCGCTTCCTGCGTGCGGGGCTGGGCGTTGCGGTGATGCTGGCGGCGGCGGGGCTGTGGCGGCTGTTCCTGGCCGCGCCGCAGGGGGAGGCGGATCACCCGGCGATGGAACGGGTGCTGGCGGTCGTCGAACAGGCCGAGCGGACCGATGCCGCGCTGGCGCTGCTCGGCGACAAGCGTTTCCTTTTCTCTCCCGAAGGCGACGCCTTCGTCATGTATCAGGTGCGCGGCAGCAGTTGGATCGCGATGGGCGATCCGGTCGGCCCGCGTGCCGCCTGGGCCGATCTGTTGTGGCAGCTTCGCACGCTGGCCGATGCGGCGCAGGGGCGGTTGCTCCTATACCAGATCACCCCCGATGCGCTGGAGGTCGCGATCGAGATGGGGCTCCAGATCATCAAATATGGCGAGGAGGCGCTGATCGACCTGGGCGGCTTCGCGCTGGAGGGCGGGCGGATGCGCGGCCTGCGCCAGACGCTCAACCGCTTTCGCACGCGCGAGAATGCCAGCTTCGCCATCGTCCCCGCCGCCCAGGTGCCCGCCATCCTGCCCGAACTGAAGTTCGTGTCCGACGACTGGCTGGCGGCCAAGGGACATGGCGAGAAGGGGTTCAGCCTGGGGCGGTTCGACCCCGCCTATCTGGCGCTGACCGATTGCGCGGTGGTGCGGGTCGAGGGGCGGATCGTCGCCTTCGCCAATATCTGGAAGGCGGGCGATCGCCGCGAATTGTCGGTCGATCTGATGCGCCATGTCGAGGACGCCCCCGGCGGGGTGATGGACTATCTGTTCGTCGAGTTGATGCTGTGGGGCCGGGCGGAGGGCTATGCCCGGTTCGCGCTGGGGCTGGCGCCGCTGTCAGGCGTCGGCGGGCGGCGGATGGCGCCGACCTGGGCGAAGGTCGCGGCGCTGGTCTTCCGCCACGGGGAGCGCTTCTACGGCTTTCGCGGGTTGCGGGCGTATAAGGAGAAGTTCCAACCCGAATGGGCGCCGCGCTATATCGCGGGGCCGCGGGGGCTGGGGCTGGTCAAGGCGCTGCGGGATCTGAACGCGCTGATTGCCGATGGGGGTGAGGACCTCTGATCCTCCCCGATACGGGGGAGGTGGCAGGCCCAAGGCATGACGGAGGGGGGCTTCCTCATAGGACATCCCTCGCGGAGAGCCCCCTCCACCACCGCTTCGCGGCGGTCCCCCTCCCCGTGCCGGGGAGGAGATTCAGGCCCTGAACAGCGACGGTGCCTTTTCCACCCGTGTCCTGCCCGCCGCGTCGGTCACCGCATAGGTAAAGCCCGGCAACAGGCAGAACGCCCCGATCCGGCCGCCCGTATCCATCGCCAGGAAGCCGACCTGCACGCCCTTGATCGCATCGCCGCGTAGCGAAGCGATGTGCCTCGCCGCTTCCTCGCATGCCGCCTGCGGAGACAGCCCGTGCCGCATCGACGCGACGACGCGGGCGGTGCCGACGGTGCGCGTCACTTCCTCGCCCAGTCCGGTCGAAGTCGCGCCGCCGACGCCGCGCTCGACATACAGGCCCGATCCGACCTGCGGCGAGTCCCCGACCCGCCCGCGCATCTTGAACGCCATGCCGGAGGTGGTGCACGCCCCCGCCATCCTGCCCTGCGCATCGCGAGCGAGCATCCCGATCGTGTCATGGTCCAGCGCGCCGCCCGGCGTACCCGGACGGCCCGCGCCGTAAGTGCCGGTCTCGCTATTGGCGACGGGGCGGTAATTCTGGGTCTTCAGCCAGTCGCGCCACGCCTTTTCCGCCTCGGGCGTCAGCAGCTTGACCTTGGGAAAGCCCCGGTCGCGGGCGAAGCGGGTCGCGCCTTCGCCGACCAGGAAGGTGTGCGGCGTATGCTCCATCACCGCGCGGGCGACCGAAATGGCGTGGACCGTATCCTCCAGCGCCGCGACCGCGCCGACCCCGCCCGCATCGTCCATGATGACCGCGTCCAGCGTGACATGCCCGTCGCGGTCGGGATAACCGCTATAGCCCACCGAATGGTTGTTCGGATCGGCCTCGGGCACCTTCACGCCCGCCTCGACCATGTCGATCAGCGATCCGCCCGCCCGGCCCGCGGCAAAGGCCGCGTCGTTGGCGGGGGCGCCGAAGTCCCAGGTCGACACGATCGTCGCGCGCGCGCCTGCCGCTTGCGCGAAGGCGCGGGCAGGGGCCGCCGCCCATCCCGCACCGATCCCGGCGAGCGTCGCCATGCCGCCCAGAAATCCCCGCCGTCCGTCCTGCATTCGCCTGCTCCCCCAATATGCCGTTCCGGGCACGTGACATCGGGCCCGATTGTGCGCGGGGATTACGAAGCCCGCAAGCCCGCCGACAAAACCTATGTGGGACCAATAACCCGAATCAGGTACGTCCCCTTCGCGAAGGAACGTCGGCGCGGCTGCCATATCGTGTCGAAACATTGCCAGATCGATGCTCAGATCACTGAAATCGTTTGAAATTGTGTCTTTATGGTTACACCGCTCGGATAATGTCGTGATGGGTGTTGCATAGGTATGCATTAGGTATTGACCTAATACGACAAAACAATTGTCCTTTCCCCGCACCCGGCAGGTCATCAGCCGGGACGAAGGGGAGACGTATGAGAATCCAGCAGTCCGCATCATGGTTGGCCCTGTCGGCCGCGTCGATGATGCTCGCCGCGCCCGCCATCGCGCAGCAGGTCGGATCGACCGCCACGCAGGACGAGGGTACCGACAGCCGCGACCGCGACACCACGCTGAGCGCCGATGCCGCCGCCACCCGGTCTGCCGCGATCACCGGCACGCCGCAGGCCAGCAGCGGGGGCGAGGTGATCGTCACCGGCACCCGCATCACCCGGCCCAATCTCGCATCGGCCGCGCCGATCACCTCGGTCACGCGCCAGGACATCCAGGCCCAGGCCCCGCTGAACGTCGAGGAAGTGCTGAACCGCCTGCCGCAGGTCGCACCCGACGCCCAGTCCAACTATGCCGATTCCGACGGTCGCCAGCGGATCAAGCTGCGCAGTCTGGGCTTCGAGCGGACGCTGGTGCTGGTCGATGGCAAGCGTCTGGGCACCCAGAACGGCCAGGACACCGGCATCATCCCGGCCACCCTGCTGGAGCGCGTCGACGTGCTGTCGGGCGGTGCCTCGTCGGTCTATGGCTCGGACGCGATTTCGGGCGTGGTCAACTTCGTCCTGCGCAAGGATTTCGAGGGGCTTCGCCTCGACGGCAATTACAATTTCTACAACCATAACAACACCAGCAACATCGTCACGCCGATCGCCACGGCGGCGGGCTTCAGCAGCCCGCGCGGCCTGACCAATGACGGTGGTCGTGCCGACCTGACGCTGACGGCGGGCAAGAAGCTGTTCGACGGCCGCCTGAACGTGTCGGGCTTCGTCAACTACCGCCAGGCCGACCTGGTCCAGAACGGCGCGCGTTCCTATGCCGCCTGCCCGATCGCGCAGCTGACCAAGGACTCGGCGCTGTCCTGCTCGCCGCTGTCGACCTATTCGCGCAGCGGTTTCGTGTCGCCCTTGTCCGGTCCCAACGCGAACGCGCAATATGTCAACAATCCCAACGGCGACCGTGGCTTCGTTCCCTTTGGTCCCGGTGCGGGCAATGCCGCGAATGGCTATGACGACGTGTCCTTCCAGCGCGCCAACGAGCGCTACACGGCGGGCGGCTTCGTCAACTTCAAGATTTCGCCGGAAGTCGAGATCTATGGCAACGGTATCTGGTTCCGCGACACCTCCGAGAACCCGACCCCGCGCCGGGTCTATTCCTACACCGTGGCGGGCACGACGCCCTATCAGGTGAATTGCGACAATCCCTTCCTGTCGGGCGGCCAGGCGGGTGCGCTGGGTTGCGCGCCGGGCAGCACCGGCTTCGTGCCGCTCGACGTGCGCTATCGCTTCGACGGGCAGCCCGCCCAGGCGGACCGCTTCGTCAACATGGGCTTCCGTGCGACCGGCGGCGTCCGGGGCAAGATCGGCGAGGCTTGGTCCTATGACATTGGCGGCGTCTATGCCCGCAACCAGCAGGAGTGGTATCTGGGCCCGACGTCGCAGAACGACCGGGTCAACCGCTCGCTGAACGTCGTCAACGTCAACGGCGTGGCCACCTGTCGCTCGGTCATCGACGGCAGCGATCCCAACTGCATCCCCTTCGATGCGTTCCGCGCGGGTTCGGGCAGCAATGCGCTGACCAACTATCTGTTCACCAGCGGCGCGACGGGCCTTCGCCGCCAGGTGACGCAGTTGTTCGACGCCATCGCGGTGGTGAACGGCGACCTGACCACCTATGGCATCAAGACGCCCTGGGCGGATGACGGTCTGGCCGTGTCGCTGGGCACCGAATATCGCAAGGATCGCCTGATCTCCGAAGCCGATGCCGGTTTCGTCGCGCAGTTCGGCAACCAGGACGCACGGCTGAGCCAGGATGTCTGGGAATCGAATATCGAGCTCCAGGCGCCGCTGGTCCAGAACAAGCCGTTCGCGCATCTGCTCCAGACCAATGGCGGCTTCCGCGTCTCGAAGTACAGCTCCAACCCCAAGACCTTCTCGACCTGGAAGATCGAAGGGCTGTACGCGCCGGTTGCGGACATCACCTTCCGCGCCTCGTACAACAAGGCGCAGCGCGCGCCGACGGTGATCGAGATCCGGCAGGCGACGCAGATCAACTATGGCCGCAACACCACGCTGACCGACTTCTGCGCGCCGGTGTCGCGCACGCTGCCGGACGGCACCGTCACCACCACGCCGCTGGGCTCACGCGAGCTGTGCAGCAAGACGGGGCTGGCGGACAATCTGTACGGCAGCACCTCGCTGCTCTGCCCGACCGAGGGTTGCACGACGCGCTCGGGCGGCTTCACCGCCGATCCGGAAACCGCCTACACCCTGACCTTCGGTCTGGTCGTGAAGCCAAGCTTCATTCCCGGCCTGGTCTTCTCGGCGGACCGGTATCAGGTGCGGATCGTCAACTCGCTGGGCTATAACGGCGCGGACTATTATCTGCAGGGCTGTCTGGCGTCGAACGGCGATCCGTTCTTCTGCAACGGCATCGTTCGAGATCCCACCACGGGGTCGATCGGCAACGCGCCGGCGGGCAATCCCACGGCCGGTTTCGTGCGGCAGGGGACGACCAACTATTACCGCACGCTCGCTAATGGCTGGGACTTCCAGGGTCAGTATTCGCTGGACCTGAACGGGGCCGGTCGCCTGGACTGGGGCTTCAACGGCTCGCTGTCGACGCTGGCCGGTGGGCAGGACTCGCCGCTGCGGCTTCAGTATAACTGCGCGGGTTACTTCTCGAACGGGATTTCGTGCGGACAGCTGGTTCCGAAATGGGCGCACACGCTGCGCACCACCTGGACGACGCCGGACCGGACGTTCAACGCCTCGTTCAACTGGCGCTATACGGGCTCGCTGACCACCGCGAACAATTCGGGCAACCCCGATATCGGCGGCACGCCCGAGCGGTTCCAGAACACGTTCGCCCGGATCGCGCCGCAGAGCTATTTCGACCTGGCGCTGACGTGGAATGTGGCGCGCAAGTTCGCGTTCCGCATCATCGCGAACAACCTGTTCGACAAGACGCCGCCGATCATCCCGAACTCGTATCAGGTCGCCCTGTCGCGGACCAACACCGCGCCGCAGCGTTACGACGCGCTGGGCCGCCAGATCGCGATCGGGACGACGATCAACTTCTGACCTTCCCCCCGGCGGAGTGTTTCGACGCTCCGCCAATCCCTGAACTGAGAAGGCCGGTCGTCCCTGGGGACAACCGGCCTTCTTTTTTTGGGCGGGGCGTGCACTTCGACTTCGCTCAGTGCGAACGGGGTTCGAGGATATCCCAGCCTCCGTTCAGCCTGAGCGAAGTCGAAGGCTACGGGACTGCGGTCACTCCACGAAGGCTTCCACCTCCCGCCGCTTGCCGCGCATGAAGGCGTCGGCGACATGGCGAAGCGGCGCGATATCGACGTCCGAGCGCCCGCCTTGCACCAGTTCCGCGAAACGCGCGTAAAGGCCGGGATATTCCCCGTGCAGCCCTTCCTCATGGTGCGGCGTCGAGCCGTCGGGCAGGGTCAGCACCGCGCCGCCCTCGGCCAGCTTCAGCGTGCCGTCCTCGGTCTCGACGACGATGTCCCAGCTCTGATGGCCTTCCTGCCGCCAGTCGAGGTCGAGCGTCACCGGCGTGCCCGAGGTCGTGCGGAAAGCGACATCGGCGGCGATCGGCGCATCGCGATTGGCCGGGAAGTCCAAGGTCGCGCGCTCGATGAAGAAGGGTTCCGGCATGATATGCGTCGCGATCGACAGGGCGTTGATGCCCGGATCGAACACGCCGAAGCCGCCGGCTTCCCAAATCCAGGCCTGACCCGGATGCCATTGGCGAACATCCTCGCGCCAGGTGATCGCCGCCGAGGTGACTTTGCGGGCAGACAGCCATTCGCGCGCGGGCTCGACCCCCAACGCATAGCGCGAGTGCCAACTGGCGAAGAGGGTGACGTTCGCCTTGGCCGCCAGTTCCTCCAGCACCGCCACTTCGGCCAGCGTCGCGCCCGGCGGCTTTTCGAGGAAGACGTGCCAATTGCTCGCCAGCGCGGCGGCGGCGATGGTGTGGCGGACCTGCGGGGGCGTGCAGAGCGCCACCGCGTCGACCTTCACGTCGCTCTGCGCGAGTTCGTCGATGTCGTGGAAATGCGGCACGCCCTCGACCCCGTTGGGCGAGCGACTGACGGTCGCGACCAGCTCGAAGGCCGGGTTGCCCGCGATGGCGGGGACATGCTGGTCATGGGCGATCTTGCCCATGCCGACCAGTGCGAGACGGATCGTGTCGGTCATCGGTATCAGCGTGCCTTTTCGACATAAGCGCGCGCCGACACGGCGACATCCGCCGCCGGCTTGCCCGCGCGATAGAGGTTGGAGCCCAGGCCGAATCCGTCCGCGCCGTGGGCGCGCCATTCGGCCATGTTGTCGGGCGTGATGCCGCCGACCGCCAGCACCGCCACGTCGCGCGGCAGGACGGCCCGCTGCGCCTTGAGGAAGGTGGGCGATGCGCCCTCGGCCGGGAACAGCTTCAGGCCATGCGCACCCGCCTTCAGCGCGGCGAAAGCTTCGGAGGGCGTGAAATAGCCGGGGAGCGAGATCAGCCCTTGCGCGACGCTATGCGCGATGACCTCGATATCGGTGTTGGGCGATACGATCAGGGTGCCGCCCGCCGCCTTCACCCGATCGACCTGTTCGGTGGTCAGCACGGTGCCGGCACCGACGATCGCCCTGTCCCCGACATGCGCGGCGATCGCGGCGATGCTGTCATACGGATCGGGCGAGTTGAGCGGCACCTCGATCAGGGTGAAGCCCGCCTCGACCAGCGCATCGGCGACCGGGATCGCCTCGTCGGGCGTCAGGCCGCGCAGGATGGCGACCAGCGGGCAGGCGGCGAAGGCCTTGGCGAAAAGGCTGGCGGGGTCGGTCATGACAAATGCTCCCGAATGGCGTGAAGTCCGGCGAGAAAACCGGCATGGCTGTCGAGCGCGACGACGGTGCAGCCGCGCGCCTCGATCCCGATGGTGTAGAGGTCGGCCAGAAGACCGCTGGACAAAAGATGGACCGGGTGGCCCGCCATATCCGGCACCGCGCCGATATCGCTGCCGATCAGCAGGCCGCTGGCATAGGCGGCGGCATCCTCCGCCGCGATCCGCCCGAGCAGGACCGAGGCGCGCACCCCGAACAGCGCGGCGGTCAGGTCGCACGCGCCGCTGCCCCGCGACAGGCCGTCGCGAAAGGCCGGGCCGTCCGCGACGGGACCGTCGAGCATCCCCGCGAGGATGCCATGGCCCTTGACCAGCGCGAACAGCTCACCGGTCATGGTGGTCGCGAAATCGGTGATCCGACCGCCCTCGGTACGGACCCATTTGTTGTGCGTACCCGGCTGCGCGAACAGCGCATCGGCGGGGGCCAGCCCGGCGGCGATCGCGCCCAGCACCTGCACCTCCTCACCGCGCATCACATCGGCGCGGGTGTCGGTCAGCAGCGATACGCCGGGGACGATGGTCACGTCATGCTCGGCGATCCGCGTCGCCGCCCGTGCCAGGGTCGGCAGGTCGGCGGGGGCGGGGACATAGGCGGCCTCGCGCCAGCCGCGCGTCGAGCCGACCATACCCGCCGCGATGATCGGCAAGGGGCCGAACCGCATCCGGATCGCCGCGATCTCCCCGGGATAATCCTCCGGCTGCATCGCCAGCACACCGCGATCGTCGCGCACCGTATCCAGCATCGCGCCGTCATCGGCCAGAACATAGACGCGACGATTGGTCGTGCCCCAGTCGATCGCGATATAGGCGGGCGTCATGTCTGATGGCACGGTGGGCACGGCCTCTCCAAAATTTTTTCTAGCGCGATTTGTAGGACAATAAAATCATGCGCGCAAGCAGGCTCGGGCAGGCGGCCCCGCGCTTTTTGCCCTATGGGGTGGGATAGAGACCATGCCGGGAATAATGCGGATCATTCGCTTGAATTGCCCTTGGTCGATCCCGATACTGGTTAAAGCATTGCGCCGACAAAGGTGCGGATGACGCGATCGTCGGGATATGGACACCGCGTCACGGCCCGCTATGCGGGCGATCAAAGATATCGAATGCAATATCGAGGCGAGGATGATGAGGCCGGGCACGGCCGCATTCCGCCCTGCGTGTCGGTGGCGGAACGCGACGCCCGAATGACATCAACCCCATGGCGGGGCCCGCGCGACATGTCTGGCGCCGGGTCGTCCCGGGGCGGTAGCGAAAAGGCGTCTGACATGCGGAATGACAATCAGAAGCGGGGCGAGGGCCCTACGGGTGCGGCGCGCGA
Organism: Sphingomonas sp. 2378; assembly: GCF_038084995.1. Taxonomy (NCBI): domain Bacteria; kingdom Pseudomonadati; phylum Pseudomonadota; class Alphaproteobacteria; order Sphingomonadales; family Sphingomonadaceae; genus Sphingomonas; species Sphingomonas sp. 2378. The sequence goes on along the minus strand of NZ_JAXCMJ010000005.1, from coordinate 108,859 downwards.
GGGGATCACTCGCCGTGCGATGATGGGCTCGGCGCTGGCGGCGGGCAGCGCGGCGGTCGCGCCCTTCGCGGCGGAAGCGGCAGGGTCTGAGCATAAGGTCGATGTCCTGCTGATCGGCGGCGGGATCATGAGCGCGACGCTGGGCGTGATGCTGCGCGAACTGGAGCCCAACTGGACGATCGAGCTGGTCGAGCGGCTGGACAAGGTGGCGGAGGAAAGCTCCAACGGCTGGAACAATGCGGGCACCGGCCACACGGCCTTGTGCGAGCTGAACTATACGCCGGTGAACGAGGCAGACGGCCGGGTCGAGATCAAGAAGGCGATCGAGATCAACGAGCAGTTCCAGGTCACCCGCCAGTTCCTGAGCCATCAGGTCCGCACCGGCGTGCTGAAGAACCCGCGCAGCTTCATCAACTCCACCCCGCACATGAATCTGGTGTGGGGCGACGAGAATGTCGCCTTCCTCCAGAAGCGTCATGCCGCGCTGCTGGCCAGCCCGCTCTTCTCGGGCATGGAGTTCACCACCGATCCGCGCCAGATCGCCCAGTGGGTGCCGCTGATGATCGAGGGGCGCAAGGCGGGGCAGAAGATCGCCGCCACCCGCTCGGTGCTGGGCACCGATTGCGAATGGGGCGAGGTGACGCGCCAGTATATCCGTGCGCTCCAGGGCCAGCCCGGTGTGACCCTGACCACCGGCCATGAGGTCCGCTCGCTTGAAAAGAACGCCGACGGTACGTGGCGCGTGACCGCGCGTGACCGCAAGACCGACGAGAAGCGGATCATTACCGCGCGCTTCGTGTTCGCGGGCGCGGGCGGCGGCGCGCTGCCCATCCTCCAGAAGTCGGGCATTCCCGAGGGCGACGACTATGCCGGTTTCCCGGTCGGCGGCTCGTTCCTGGTCACCGAGAACCCCGCCATCGCCAGGCGGCACATGGCCAAGGTCTATGGCAAGGCGACGGTCGGCTCGCCGCCCATGTCGGTGCCGCATCTCGACACCCGCTATCTGAACGGCAAGCAGGTGCTGCTGTTCGGCCCCTTCGCCACCTTCTCGACCAAGTTCCTCAAGGAAGGGTCGTATTTCGACCTGCCCAAGTCGGTGACGCTCGACAATTTCCGCCCGATGCTGGCGGTCGGCTGGGACGAATTCTCGCTGGTCGAATATCTGGCCGGGCAGCTGATGATGAGCCAGGAAGACCGGATGAACGCGCTGCGGGAATATTTCCCCAACGCCAAGGACGGCGACTGGCGGCTGTGGCAGGCGGGGCAGCGGGTGCAGATCATCAAGCGCGATCCCGAAAAGGGCGGCGTGCTGAAGCTGGGCACCGAGATCGTCGCGTCGAAGGACGGATCGATCGCCGCGCTGCTCGGTGCGTCGCCGGGTGCCTCGACCGCGCCGTCGATCATACTCAACCTCATCAAGAAGGTCTTCCCCGACCGTCTGGCCACCCCGGCCTGGCAGGCCAAGATTCGCGAGATCGTGCCGAGCTATGGCACCGCGCTGAATGAGGATCGCGACCTGCTGGCGCATGAATGGTCCGCGACCGCCGAAACGCTGCAACTGGCGCTCGCGCCGCCGCCGGTCAGCGCGCCTACGGTTACCGAAGCGCCCCGTCCCGAAGCGACGCGGGTCAGCCCCAACCGGCATCCCGATCTGGCGCTCTGATCGGCGCGAACCCCTGCCTCACGGGAGCTCGGCTTTCGCCGGGATGGCGTGACGGGTTTGTCTGAGGCCGGATCGGCATTCAGATATGCCCTTCTTTTCCCTCGCCCCTCATAGAGGGAGAGGGTTGCGCAGACTTGGTCTTTGCGAGAGCAAAGGCTTAGTCGGAGCTGGGTGAGGGGTGGGCGCGCGGAGCGCGCGCGAGCCTGCGGCTCGCTCAACTCCTCACCCAAGCTGCGCTAGCCAGCAGGCTGGCAAGCTCCGCTAACCCTCTCCCCTGTCCAGGGGAGAGGGAAGCAGCAGTATGAATGTCGATTATTCCTGACGATTCCCGTCGGCGCGACGATGCCGCGTGGAACGTCAAAAAGATCGTCCGGGGATGACGGGCGGCGCGCTTCATCCTACATCACCGCCCATGTACCAGTTTGACATTGCCGCCGGATCGAAGGCGGAGCTTTATCATGACCTTCACGCCGCGCTCGACGCGCTGACCGCTGGCGAGCAGGATGCGATCGCCAACATGGCCAATGCCGCCGCGCTGATCGGCCAGTATCTGCCCGACCTCAACTGGTCGGGTTTCTATCGAATGGTGGAGGGTGAACTCGTCCTGGGGCCGTTCCAGGGCAAGGCGGCGTGCATCCGCATCGCCGTGGGCAAGGGCGTGTGCGGCACGGCGGTCGCCACCGGGCGGACGCAGCGCGTGGCCGATGTCCATGAATTTCCGGGCCATATCGCCTGCGACGCGGCCAGCCGCTCCGAACTGGTCGTGCCGATCGTTCATGACGGGCAGGTGATCGGGGTGCTCGACCTCGACAGCCCGGTGCCGGGACGCTTCGATGCGGAGGATCAGGCGGGCTGCGAGGCCCTGATGACGCTCCTGGCCCCGCGACTGGCCGCCGGTCCCCGCTGATCCACCTGACCCGATTCGGGACGCGCGGCGACGCTATCGGTAGCGTCAGGGCGCTGATATCAAAGCGTGTTTCGGCAAAGGCGTTTCCCGTGACGTCCTTGTCATGATTGTCCTTGTCATGATCCAGGGGAACAGGCTCTCGCCATGCGGAGAACGTCGCATCTGATCGCCGCGTCGACCACCATGTCGATCGCCTTGATGCTGAGCACCCCGGCGGCCGGTCAGGCTGGCGCGCGCTATCCGCGCCCCGATACCGGGGCGTCTCCCATTGCCTCGACGCGGCCGGTCGTCACGACCAGCACGGTCGGCACGCCCCCGCCGCGCGCGGCCCGCTGGGGCAGCCGGATCGGCGGGCGCTGGTGGGGTGGTGCCAATGCGCCGGGCGGCTGGTCGGCCTATCGCCGTCCGATGCGCGGCATGGTGGTGCCCGCCTATTGGAACGACCGGCGCTTCGTCGTCGAGGATTGGGCGAGCTATCCGCTGCCGCAGCCGCCGGTCGGCTATCGCTGGTCGCGCTATTATGACGATGCGATCCTGATCGACTCGCGCGGTGCGGTCTATGACAGCGTTCCGGGGGTGGACTGGGACGGCAGCGGAGCGCCCGCTTATGCCGGTGCGGGATATCCGCCGCCCAGGCCGCCCGCCCGTCGCGACGACGGACTGGGCGGTGCCGCGATCGGCGCGGTCGCGGGCGGTGTCGCGGGCCATGTGGTCGCGGGGCAGGGCAACAGGCTGGGCGGTACCTTGATCGGGGCGGGTGTCGGCGCGGCGGCGGGCTATGCCATCGACCGGGCGGAGGATCGGCGGCGCGCCATGCCGCCGGGGCATGACGATTACGGAGCCCCCGATTACGCCTATCGCGACGATGACGCACCGCCACCGCCACCGCCGCCACCCGCCATGGGACGGCGCATCGTGACCCGCGACGGTACGACCGTGACCACCACGACGACCGTCGGCACGCTCGCATCGGGCGAGCCGGGTTACTTTGATGGAGGTTATTATTATCCGGCTCCCACCACGACGACGGTTGTGGTACAGGGGGCACCGGTTACCACGACAACGACAACCACCACGACGGAGACGGTTCGATCCGCGCCGCGCCGGATGCGCGCGCGGGGTCGGGTGGTGCGTCGCTAACGCTCTCCCCCAGGGGGGATTTCAACCCGAGAGACGCCGGGTTGAAAACCGGGATGCCGCCCCGTCCACTCCCTCGGGGCGGCATCCCAATTCATCGCATTGGTTAACCCGATTAACGCCCGCCGAAGGTGACGAGGCTTTCGGCACCGTTCGCCGCCACGGCGGAGACGCCGATGAAATGATCGTCGACCGGGATCTGGGTCAGCAGCGTCTTCGTCTCGGTCACGTCGCGCGACTGGGTCCAGTCTGGCGCATCGTTGCGCCGCCAGTGCACGCGGTAGCGGACCGCGCCCGGCACCGCCGCCCACTCCACCTGCGTATCGCGCGACAGCGCGCCGCTGATCGTCACCTTGTCCGGGGCGGCCGGGGCGGCGGCGAGGCGGGCGAGGGTGGCGATGTTGATCGCCGTCACCTTCGCGAGGTAGGGAAAGTCCATCTTGTCGATGGTGTCGCCGAACGCGGTGGTGCCTTCCTTGCGCAGATCCTGATGCTGCGCGTTCCAATCCTCGTTCGCGACCGAGAAGCGGACGGCGGGATAGCCGAGCTTGAGGAACGGTTCGTGATCGCCGCCGCGCCCGAAGCGGTCGGGCCGCCGGTCGAGAAACACGTCTAGCCCGCCCAGCTTGTCCGCCACCCCGTCGATCGCCTTGGCCAGCGCGCGGCTGGGCCCGTCATCCTCCCCGCCATTGCCGCGCCGCTGCATCTGCTGCGGCAGGTCCTCGGACGAGCGGATGCCTTCGGAAAAGACGCGGACCCAGCGCGCCTCCCGCACGCCGCCCTGGCCCACCGTGTTGCCGACGATATCGTTGTTGAGCATCGCCGACACCCGCCAGCCCCGCGCCTTCACGGTATCGGCGAGCAGCGTCGCGCCCCATAGCCCCTGTTCCTCGCCCGAGAAGACGGCATAGACGATGGTCGCATCGAATTGCTGCTTCGACAGATGCCGCGCCGCTTCCAGCACCAGCGCGACGCCCGACGCATCGTCATTGGCCCCCGGCGCGTCGGAGGTCGCGTCCATCACATCGGTAACGCGACTGTCGATATGCGCGCCCACGATGACCACGCGGCCCGGATCCCGCCCGCGCTGGATGCCCAGCACATCCTCGACCATCACCCCGTTCGGCGCGCGCGGGCCGGTGAAGCGGCGATTGATCCGCTCGACGCTGATGCAGCCGTCGCACCCTTGCGCGATCGTCTCGAACTGCCTGGCCGTCCAGTCGCGCGCCGCGCCGATGCCGCGCTTGGGATCGGTGGTGGTGAAGGCGGTATGCCGCGTGCCGAAGCCGACCAGCGCCTCGACATCGGCCTTCAGTCGGGCGGGGGAGGGCGTGGCGGCGGGCGTCGCGGCAGCGGCGAGGAGCAGGGGAAGGATCATCGCATCAGACTGGCCGAGCGAGGCGGGGGAGGCAAGTGCCGGATGGTGTCGGAGCGATCCACCCCCGCCACGGATGATGGCATTAAGTAACTGACATACATCGATTTGTGGAGAAGCCTAAGGGGTGCCCGCGTTGCCCGAAGACCTATCTCATCGACGAGGGATCATCATGAACGCCAAATCCGTCAGCCTGGGCCTCGGCCTGTTCTCGCTCGCCCTGGGGGCGGCCGAACTCTTCGCATCGCGGCGCATCGCGGACCGCCTCTCCGTCCCCGGTGGGAGCGGCACCGTCAAGGCCTATGGCGTGCGCGAGCTGATGGCGGGCGTCGGCCTGCTCCAGGCCCCGGCCCATTCGGCGCGGGTGTGGAACCGGGTGGCGGGCGATCTGCTCGATCTGGGGACGCTGGCCGTATCGGCCCGACGTTAGCCAAAGGAACGGGCCGTGTGGGGCGCGATCGGCTTCGTGGTCTTCGCTACCGCGCTGGACCTGCTGACCGCGCGGGCGTTGGACCGGACGACGGGCAAGACGATGCCGGTCGGGGCCTGATACGAAGACCGCCCCGGGCCATGCGGCCGGGGCGGTTCGATCCTCCTCGCGCCGGGGAGGATTTTACAGTCTCTCGCCGATCTGCTCGGCCTGGGCGCTGCTGTCCGGGCGGGCGGGGCCGAGTACGGGTTCCTCGCCCATCGGTTCGTTGCGGAACACGGTGAACTCGCCCTTGCCGTCGACGCTCGGCCCCTTGGTCCAGCGGCCTTCCGGATAGGTGCCGTCGACCGAGGTGACGAAGAAGTCGTAATTATGCTCCTGGCTCTCCTGCGATTGCGGGAAGGAGTTGGGGATGGGGAGCGACGCCTGTTCGCCCAGTTCCTCGATCACCGCCAGCCACTGCTCCTGGTGCATGGTGTCGCGCGCGATCATGAAGTGCAGCATGTCCTTCATGCCCTGATCATGCGCGGCGTTGTAGAGGCGGGTGGCCAGCACACGCCCGGTGCTCTCGGCGGCGACGTTGCAATACATGTCGGCGGCGACGTTTCCGCTGGCATAGATATGGCTCATGTTGAATGGGATACCGTCCGAATCCACCGGCTGTGCGGCCAGGCCGGTCGACAGGATATGCTTGTGCAGTGCGCCCTCGATCGCGTGACGCGCGCTGCCGCCGCCCATCACCGCGCCGACGATGCCGTCCGCCGCGCCCTCTTCCTGAAGCGAGGCGGGTGCCTTGTCGAGATTGAGCGCGACCGCGGTCGCCAGCATCTCGATATGCCCGATCTCCTCCGTGGCGGTGTGGAGCAGCATGTCGCGGTACTTCGGCGTCGGCGCACGATTGCCCCAGGCCTGGAAGAAATATTGCATGCAGACGCGGATCTCGCCCTCCACGCCGCCGATGGCCTGTTGCAACATGCGTGCGAACAAGGGGTCGGGGCTCTCGCAGCGGACTGGATATTGCAGGCGTTTGTCGTGATAATACATGATTGGCCTCGCGTGGTCGGTGGTGTGGGGATCAGTGGCTGGCGGTTTCGCCCGCCGCGCGACGTTCGAGGTAGCGGCGGGTCAGCGCGGCGTTGTTGTCATCGACCCAGGCCGCCATCGCGAGTTCCTCGTTCAGCGACTGGGTGAGCAGCGGCGTGGCGCTGCCGAAGCCGCCGACATCGGCGATGGTGATGAGCGATTTGTAGCTGGCCGCCTCGAAATTCTCGAAAGCGAAGTTCGCGAAGCTGTTCTTCAGGATTTCGTCCGGGGCGAAGGTGTGGCCCAGCGCCGCCATATTGCCCGAGAAGGTCAGCGCCGCGTCCTTCAGCAGCGAGCGGCTCTCGTTGAAGCCGTCCAGGATATCCTCCAGCCGGACGATCTGCTGCTCGGTCTCGCCCCGGTGCATCCGCAGATGATCGGCGACGTCCGGATAATTGGACAGATGGTCGAGTTGCCGGTCGATCAGCGCCAAGGCCTGATGCTCGACCGCGTGCGCGTTCTTCAGCCCGGCGACGAAGACCGCCGCGACGACGTCATTGGGTAGGGATGCCATGGATCATCGCTCCTTGCGTTTCAGGGTCAGAGGAAGGGGGTGCCGCCGGTCACGGGAATGGTCGCGCCGCTGATGTAGCTGGCCTCGTCGCTGGCCAGCATCACATAGGGGGGCGCGAGTTCGGCGGGTTGCGCGGCGCGGCCCATCGGCGTCTGCTCGCCGAAGCTCTTCACCGCCTCGGGCGGCATGGTGGAGGGGATCAGCGGGGTCCAGACCGGCCCTGGCGCCACCGCATTGACCCGGATACCCCGCTCGGCCAGCATCTGCGCGAGGCCAGCGGTGAAATTGTGGATCGCGCCCTTGGTCGTCGCATAGGCGAGCAGTTGCTGGTTGGGCTTGTCGGCGTTGATCGAGGTCGTGTTGATGATCGACGCCCCCTCGCCCATGTGCGGCAGCGCGGCCTTCACCAGATAGAACATTGCGTGGATGTTGGTGGCGAAGGTGACTTCCCACTCCTCGTCGCTGATGTCCTCCACCGCCTGGAAGCTCGCCTGGTGCGCGGCGTTGTTCACGAGGATATCAACCCGGCCGAAGGTCTGGACCGCGCGCTCGACAATGGTGCGGCAATGCGCCGGATCACTGACGTCGCCGGGGATCAGCAGCGCGCTACGCCCGGCCTGTTCGACCAGTCGCTGGGTCTCGGCGGCATCCTCGTCTTCCGACAGATAGGAGATCACGACGTCCGCGCCTTCGCGGGCAAAGGCGATGGCGACGGCACGGCCGATGCCGCTGTCCGCGCCGGTGATGATCGCCTTTTTGCCGGTCAGCTTGCCATGGCCGATATAGCTATGCTCGCCATGATCGGGGCGCGGGGTCATCGCCTCGGTCTCGCCGGGCATGTCCTGCTGCTGTTCGGGCTGGGGTGGGGTAGGGCGTTCGTTCATGGACCGTCTCTCCTCGCCCGGTCCAATGGGCAGGGCGAGGAGGCGTTCCGGTAAAAAGCGTTATCTTAAAACGTATTAGTCGGTATTTTGGGGTTCCGTGGACCCATCGCGCCAGCGGCTCGCCCCGTCCGATACCGGGCCCGACAAGCGCGCGAGGATGGCTCGCTCCAAATGGTCGAGCGCGTCTGCGTAGCTGTGCGAGTCCGTCGGCAGCGCTTCGATCGCAAAGGCCTGTCCGCGCGCGGCGGCGCGGAAGGCGACGCCGGTCGCGTCCCCGCGCGCGATGACGATCGCCGCGTCCGTTCCCCAGCCCGCGATCGCGCCCAGCAACGGCGCGGCGGTCTCGTCGAGCGGGGCGGGGGGCGCGGCGATCTTGGTCAGTCCCTGGCGCAGCTTGGCGAGGTCGACCGCCCCGCGTGCGAGCCGCAGCCATTCGGCGGGATCGGCCAGCTTGCGCGCGTAATGGCGGCGGATCGCGGCGGCGGGGGGCAGGGGATCGGGCTCGTCCGACAGCCAGGGGTTCGACAGCAGTACGCCATCCAGCCCCGCCGCCTGCCCGAACATGGCGAGCGCGGCGGCGGCGTCGCAATTGCCGAAGCCGATGATCCGGGTGCAGCCGGCGCTTTGGGCGAAGGCGGCGACGGCAGCGGCGATATCGGGGCCGCTCGACTCCCAGCCGCCATTGGTGCCTTCGCTATCGCCGACGCCGCACCGGTCGAAGCGGAACACCGGATAGCCCCGCGCCGCGATCCGCGCCGCCAGCATCGCCTGGCCGCGATGCGCGCCCATGCGCGGCTCGTTCCCGCCCGAGACGATCAGCAGGCCGGTATCGCCGTCCGCTTCGTCCAGCGTGCCGAGCAACGTCGCCCCGTCGCAGGGAAAGGCGATCAGCCTTCGCATGATGCGATCCACTCCGCGATATCCTGCGCCAGCGTGGCGGCCAGTTCCGGGTCTTCCTGCGGCTCGGCACGGCGCCAGGGGGGGACGGCGTCGATGGTACGATCGGCGGGAGCGCGGTCGTGGCCCAGCCGCACGACCCGGCGCGGCACGCCCGGCTGGTCATAGGGCTCGGCCCCCGCCAGTTCCGCCAGGAAATGCGGCGAGACGCGATTGCCCGCGATGCGAACCGGAGACTCCGCGCCGAACAGCCCATGTTCGTTCCCCCGCAGACCCGCCGCCGCGCGCAGGCGGATCACGTCGCGCAGCACCGCCTCGCCCGTCATCGGCGCCAGATGCCAGCGCCCGGACAATAGTCCGAAGCTATCGACCAGCGTACCCGCCCGGATCGACACGCCGTAACAGCGCCGGTCGCCCAGCGTGTCGGCGGCGGCCTCGTGCGCCTGACGCCATTGCAACAGGGTCGCTTTCTCGGTGTCGATCAGGCTCTCGCCCGTCCCCGGCCAGTCGGGCAACGCACCGCCGATACCGTGATCGGCCAGCCGCCGCAGTATCGCCACCGCCAGCGCGCGCGTCCGGTTCGCCTCTTCCCAGAAGGGCAATGCGACCAGCACGACCGGTCCCTGGGCCGGGCCGAAGCGCAACATCGCCTCGCGCCCGCCGGGCCAGTCATAATGGTCGATCAAGCGGGTGCCTTGGCGCTGGCGAAGGCGACGAGCTGGCCGAACGTCTCCAGCATCTCGCCGTCCACTTCGTCATCCTCGATCAGGATGCCCAGGCGATCCTCCAGTTCGGTCAGCACGCCCGCGATGGCCATTGAATCCAGCTCGGGCAGCGCGCCGAACAGCGGCGTATCGGCGCGAAAGCTCTCCACGCGCTCCTGCGACAGCCCCAGCACATCGGCCAGCACGCCGCGTACCGTCGCCTCCACATTTCCGCTCGCCTGGAGTTCCAAACCCTGTCGCCTTGCTGTTCGTGTCTTGGCGACAGCGTTAGAGCGGCAGCGCGCGTTGGGCAACCGAGCTGTGCGGAGGGCAGGGGCGGCTCCCGATGGCGTCGGAACGGTAAGCCCGCCGCACGCGAAGCCCCCTCCCGCAGGCGGGAGGGGGTTGGGGGAGGGGACGCCGTGTGTGGCGGAGTGCGTCGGTCGGTTGTCTGGCGTTGGGGTGAGGGTGCGGGGTTATGGGGCGATGGCAGGAGACCCAGGCCCTCCCCCGGCCCCTCCCGCCTGCGGGAGGGGAGTTGAGGGGTCATCCGCCGCGCGCGAAGCCGCCTCCATACGCGCGGACGGACCTCACCTCATCCCACACCCCCATGCGCTCGACTTTATCCCCCGGCGCCATGTAAATGGCCCGATGACCCTCGATCCGACCGCCTATCCGATCGACCATGTCCTGCGCGGCGCGGGCGATGCCCCTGCGTTGATCGAGCGTGACGCGGCCCTGACCTTCGCCGCGGTCGAGGATGCGGTCGGGCGGCTGGCGGGGTGGCTCGCGGGGCTGGGCTTCGCGCCGGGCGACCGGGTGGCGAGTTGGTTGCCCAAGACCCGGGCCGCCGCGCTGATGCCGCTGGCCGCGCCGCGCGCCGGGCTGGTCCATGTGCCGGTCAATCCGTTGCTCAAGCGCGCGCAGGTCGCGCATATCCTGGCCGATAGCGGGGCGGCGATGCTGCTCACCCATGGCCCGCGCGCAGCGACGCTGGAGCCGGGCGATCTCGCCGGGGGCGTCCGTCTGTTCACCGAGGTGGGGGAGGGCGACGCGCTGCCCCGGTCCGCCGCCGATCCCGATACGCTGGCGGCGATCCTCTATACTTCGGGCTCCACCGGGCGGCCCAAGGGGGTGATGCTGAGCCACGCCAATCTGTGGTTCGGGGCGATCTCGGTCGCCGAGTATCTACGACTGACGCCCGACGACCGGGTGCTGGCCGTCCTGCCCTTCAGTTTCGATTATGGGCAGAACCAGCTTTTCTCGACCTGGGCGGCGGGGGGCGCGGTCGCGCCGCTCGACTATCTGACGCCGCGCGATGTGGTGAAGGCGGTGGCGCGGGTCGGCGCGACGACCCTGGCGGGGGTGCCGCCGCTCTGGACCCAGTTGCTGGCCAGCGCCTGGCCGGAGGAAGCCATCGCGCCGATCCGCCGACTGACCAATTCGGGCGGGGCGCTGACGCCGCGACTGGTGCGGGGCTTGCGGGAGCGTTTTCCGGCGGCGGACCTCTATGCCATGTACGGGCTGACCGAGGCGTTCCGTTCGACCTATCTGGCCCCCGCGCTGATCGATGCGCATCCCGATGCGATCGGCCGGGCGATCCCCTTTGCCGAGGTGATGGTGCTGCGCCCCGATGGGATGCGCGCCGCGCCGGGCGAGCCGGGGGAACTGGTCCATGCCGGGCCGCTGGTCGCGCAAGGCTATTGGCGCGATGCGGAGCGGACGGCGCAGCGCTTCCGACCCGCGCCGGGCTGGCCCCGCGCCGTCTGGTCGGGCGATACGGTGGTGGAGGGGACGGACGGCCTGCTCCGCTTCGTCGGGCGCGATGACGAGATGATCAAGGTCGCGGGCAACCGGATCAGCCCGCAGGAAGTGGAAGAGGCGGTGCTTTCCGGCGGCGAAGCGCGCGAGGCGGTGGCGATCGGCGTGGCGGACGAGGCACAGGGGCAGGCGATCGTCGTGGTGCTGGCGGGCGATCCCGCCCAGGAACCCGAATTGCGCGCCCGGTTGAAGCGCGACCTGCCCAATTTCATGCAGCCCGCCCGGTTCGCGTGGCGCGAGGAACTGCCGCGCAACGCGAACGGCAAGCTGGACCGCGCCGCGCTGCGCCGGGAACTGCTCGACAAGGATATGACGCGATGAAGCCGATGGGCCCCATCCCCCCCGAATTCGCCGTTCAGCAGGGCGCGCTGACCATCGCCGGGCGCAGCGCGGAGGATTGGATGCGCGGGCGTGACGGTCCGCTCTTCGTCTATGATCCCGCCATCGTCGCCGGGCGGGTCGCCCGGTTTCGGGCCGGTTTTCCGTCGATCGACCTTCATTATGCGATCAAGGCCAATCCGTTTCCGCCGCTGCTGTCGGTCATGGCGGAGATGGTGGACGGGTTCGATGTCGCCTCGGCGGGCGAACTGGCCAAGGTGGCGGGGTTGGGCAAGCCGGTCAGCTTCGCCGGGCCCGGCAAGCGCGACGCGGAACTGACCGCCGCGATCCGGGGCGGCATCACCCTCAATCTGGAATCGGAGGGCGAGGCGACCCGCGCGCTCGCCATTGCCGAGCGGCTGGGGATACGGCCGCGCCTTGCCGTCCGGGTGAATCCCGATGTCGAGTTGCGCGGATCAGGGATGAAGATGGGCGGGCGGCCTTCGCCCTTCGGCATCGATGCGGAGCGGGTGCCCGCGCTCGTCCGGCATCTGGTCGCGGGCGGCGCGGACTGGCGCGGTTTCCACATCTATGCGGGCAGCCAGGCGCTCGACCCGCAGGCGATCATCGATACGCAGGCCGCCACCATCGCGCTCGCCGCGCGGCTGGCGGAGGCGGCGGGGCAGGCGCCGCCGCTGGTCAATCTGGGCGGCGGCTTCGGCGTTCCTTACTTTGCGGGCGACACGGCGCTCGACATCGCGCGGGTGGGTGAGGCGCTGGAACAGGCGCTGCACGCGCGGCCCGCGATCCTGGCCGACAGCCGTTTCGCGATCGAACTGGGCCGCTGGCTGGTCGCCGAGGCGGGGGTCTATCTGGCGCGCGTCATCGACCGGAAGGAGAGCGGGGGCGAGACGTTCCTGATCCTCGAGGGCGGGCTCAACCATCAATTGGCGGCGAGCGGCAATTTCGGTACCGTCGTCCGTCGCAACTATCCGCTGGCGCTGGCTCATGTGATGGGGGCGGAGCCGGTGGAGACGGTGTCGGTGGTCGGTCCGCTCTGCACCCCGCTCGACCGGCTGGGCGACCGGGTGGCGTTGCCGTCCGGGCGGGTCGGCGATATCGTCGCGATCTTTCTGGCGGGGGCTTATGGCGCCTCGGCCAGCCCCGCCGCGTTTCTGGGCCACCCCCCCGCCGGGGAAGAGATGGGTCCGTTCGCAAGGGCATAACGCTCTGTTCACCTATTGGGTGTCATAGCGGACCATGCGCAATTTGCCTTTCGTGACCTGTGGCGCGGAAGGTTCAGGAGACTTGTTCGCATGGCTTGGTTCGCCCGTCCCCTTCTGCTCGTCGGCTTGGCCGCCTCGACGCTGACCGCCTGTTCGACCGGCGGCACCAAGGCCGAGCTGCCCTCGGCCGGCTATGTCGCGCGCAAGGAGCAGCCGGGCGAGGAATATGTGATCGGCCCGCTCGACACGCTCAACATCTTCGTGTGGCGCAATCCCGATCTGTCGACCAAGGTCCAAGTACGCCCCGATGGCCGCATCACCACGCCGCTGGTCAACGACATGCCCGCCGTGGGCAAGACGCCCGCCATGCTTCAGGAGGATCTGAAGAAGGCGCTGTCCGAATATGTCTCCAACCCGATCGTGTCGGTGATCGTCGAGAATTTCTCGGGCACCTATAGCCAGCAGGTGCGGATCGTCGGCGCGACCGAAAAGCCCGCCGCCATCCCCTACCGCGCCAACATGACGCTGCTCGATGCGATGATCGCGGTGGGTGGGCTGAACCAATATGCGGCGGGCAACAAAGCGAAGCTGGTGCGGACCGACCGCGCGACCGGCAAGCAGCAGGAATTCGCGTTGCAGATCAATGACCTGTTGAGGAAGGGCGACTCCAGCGCCAATGTCCGGCTGGAACCCGGCGACGTCATCATCATCCCCGAATCGATGTTCTGAGGTCGATCGCCGGTGTCGAGCATTCAGGACGAAATCCGCATCGCGATCCATGCCATATGGATACGCCGCTGGCTGGCGCTGGCGGTGGCGTGGACCGTGTGCATCCTGGGATGGCTGTTCGTCGCCCAGATCCCCAGCAAATATGAATCCCGCGCGCGCATCGCGGTCCAGAATTCGCAGATCCTGCCCGACGGCATGACCAACGGCCAGCCGAACGACATGGATTCGGTCGACCGGGTGCGCCAGACGCTGATCTCCGCAATCAACCTGCAAAAGGTGGTGCGCGGCACCGATCTGGCCAGCACGGTGTCGAGCGATGCGGATGTCGCCGCGCGCGTCTCGTCGCTGGCGCAGGCGATTAAGATCGAGAACCAGCAGGACACGATCTTTCAACTGACCGTGACCCAGTCCAGCCCCAAGCTGGCGCAGCAGGTCGCGCAGAAGCTGATCGACATCTTCGTCGAATCCAATCTGGTCGGCGATCGCAACAACACCAACCAAAGCCTCGCCTTTCTCGACAAGCAGTTGAACGACCGGCAGAAACAGCTTGAGATTGCGGAGGCGCGGCGCGCGCAATATCAGAACCAGTTCCTGGGCGGGCTGCCGGGGACGGGCTCGGTCGCGGACCGGATCGGTCTGGCCCGCTCGCAAATGGCGCAGGTGGACAGCGATCTGGCCGCCGCCCAGTCGAGCTTCGCGGCGGTGCAGGGGCAGTTGGCGGGCACCCCGCGCACGGTGAGTGAAGGCGGCGGCGTCGCCGTCAGCCCGGCGCGCGCGCGGCTGGCGGCCATTCAGGGCCAGCTCTCCGACGCACGGGCGCGGGGCTATACCGAGAACCATCCCGATGTCGTCGCGCTGAAGAACCAGTTGTCGGCGGCGCAGGCGGCGGTCCGCGCCGAACCGGCGGGCGGCGCGGCGGGGGGGCAGCCCAATCCGCTCTATATGTCGCTCCAGTCGATGGCGGCGGAGAAGCAGTCGCAGCTCGCCAGCCTGAAAATCCGCAAGTCGCAGTTGCAGAACGATCTCGACCGACTGAACGCCAGCCTGTCCGGCGATCCCGAGGCGGTGGCGGCGCAGGGCGCGAACGACCGCGATTATCAGGTGCTGAAGGACAGCTACGACCAGTTGCTTCGCCAGCGTGAACAGGTCGCGCTGCGCGGACAGGCGCAGAACCAGACGGATGCGATGCGCTTCACCCTGATCGACCCGCCGACCTATTCCCGCGCGCCGACCGCGCCCAACCGCATGTTGCTGCTGAGCATGGTCTTCGCGGCGGGACTGGGGCTGGGCATCGGATCGGCCTTCGCCCTGTCCAAGCTGCGCCAGACCTTCACCACGCCCCAGTCGCTTCAGCGCACGATGGGCCTGCCGGTGATCGGCGCGATCGGCGAAGTGGTGACGCGTGGGCAGGCGACGGCGCGGGCGCAGCGGATGAAACTGTTCCTTGGCGGGACGGCGGCGCTGGGCGGGGCCTATGTCATGGTGCTGGCGATCGAGCTATTACAACGGGGAATGGCCGCGTGAACGGAAGCGTGAAAACCCCCAAACCCCGCCGGGAACCCTCGCTGCTCGAAAGAGCGGCGAACGTGTACGATCTCCGCACCTATATGCGCGGTCCGATCCCGGACGAGTCCAGGGCGGAAGTCGTGGAGGATGCACCGGCGGCGGACGTCGCGCCCCACGAGCCGGTCGCTCCGCCGTCCATGGCGCCGGTCGAATTGCCTGCATCGCTCAGCGCCATTCCCGCCGAGTTCCTGGCCCAGCCGGGCGACGAGGAGTTTCTGGCGAGCGAATATGATCCCGGCTTTTCCGACGTCGCGATGGTCGATCGCGCGATGCTGGCGGAAAACGGGATGATCGTCCCCGGCGCGCCGATCGGTCCGCTGGCCGAGGAGTTCCGGCTGGTCAAACGCCAGCTCATCATCACCAGCCAGCGGCTCGTAGCGGGCGGCGAGGGCGACAGGGCGCGCGTCGTCCTGGTCTGTTCGGCGCGGCCGCAGGACGGCAAGACCTTCTGCTCGGTCAACCTCGCTCTGTCGCTGGCGGCGGAGCGGGATACCGAGGTGCTGCTGGTCGATGCCGATGTGGCCAAGCCCGACGTTCTGGCCCGGCTGGGGCTGGCGGAGGGGCCGGGGCTGCTCGACGCGCTGGACGACGGCAGCATCGATGTCGAGTCGCTGGTGATCCCCACCGACGTCCCGCATCTGTCGGTCCTGCCCTGCGGCACGCGGACCGCCAGCGATACCGAATTGCTGGCCTCCGCCAGGACCCGCACGGTGGTGCAGCGGCTCTTGTCCGCCAATCCGCGTCGCCTCATCATCTTCGACTCGCCGCCCGCGCTGGCCGCGTCGCCCGCCTCGGTGCTGGCGATGCTGGCGGGCCAGGTGATGATGGTCGTCCGCGCCGACCGCACGCCGGAAAGCGAAGTGTCGGCGGCCGTCGCGCTGCTCGATGCGTGCGAGCATATCCAGCTCGTCCTGAACAGCGTGGCCTTCGTCCCCGGCAGCCGCCGGTTCGGCTATTACGGCAAATATGGGAAGGACGGCGCACTGTGATCCTTCGCCGCTTCCTTCTGGCCGGTGTCGCATGCGGGGTGGCGGCATCGCCGACCGCGCTCGCGGCACAGGTTCGGGATGGAGCGGTCGCGCCCGGCGGGGGAATGGCGGCGGGCGGGGCGGACCCGGCCCAGGCGGGTTCGGCACCTGGCGGTGCCGTCGCCAATGCCGCGCCGTCCGCCCGCCGCGCGCGTATCACCCCCTATGTCGAGGTCGGGCAACTGCTGAGCGCCGATCTCAATCGCGGCGATGTCGTGACCTATACGACGCTGGCCGCCGGGGTGAATGCGGCGGTGCAGACCGCGCGGGCCGAGGGGCAGATCAGCTATCGCTACGAACATCGCATCGGCTGGAGCGACCGCGCGGGTAGCGGCGATGTGCATAGCGGGCTGGCGCGTGGCAGCTATCGCCTGACCCGCGATCTCAGCGTCGAAGGCGGCGCACTGGCGACCCGCAGCCGCGCCGATATCCGGGGTGCAGCGCCCGGCGTGCTGGTCGGCGATATCGGCAATATCTCGCAAATCTACACCGCCTATATCGGCCCGTCGCTGGTAACGCAGGCGGGGCCGGTGCAGATCGGGGCCAATTACCGGCTGGGCTATACCCGGGTCGATACGCCGGGGCTGAGCGGCCTCGCTCCGGGCCAGCCGCGGCTCGACTATTTCAGCGACAGCGTGAACCAGCTCGCGACGTTCAGCGCGACGGCGCGGCCCGGTGCGGTCGCCCCTGTCGGCCTGTCTTTCAACGCTGCCTATGACCGCGACGATGCCGGGCAACTGGCCCAGCGTTACGAGGGGTGGTTCGTGCGCGGCGACGTGCTGAAGCCGATCTCGCCCTATGTCGCGCTGACCGCCGGGGTCGGCTATGAACGCATCGAGACCAGCCAGCGCGACCCCGAACGCGACGCCGCCGGTCGTCCGCTGGTCGACAGCCGGGGCCGTTTCATCACCGATCCCGACGGTCCCCGCCGCATCGCCTATCGCACCGACGGGGTCTATTACGACGCGGGCGTGATCTGGCGGCCTGATCGCCGTACCTCGGTGGAGGGGCATGTCGGCGAGCGTTACGGATCGCTCAGCCTCACCGGGCTGGCGCGCTATCAGGCGTCTCGCGGCGTCGTGATCCAGGCGGCGGTCTATGACGGTATCCAGACCTTCGGGCGGCAGCTTCGCAACGGCCTGTCCAATCTGCCGACCGACTTCATCGAGACGCGCGACGCCTTTGGCCAGCAGTTCAACGGATGCGTCTTCTCCGCCACCGGCACGACGCCGGGCGGGTGCCTGAACGACGTGCTGCAATCGGTGCAGACCTCGGTCTACCGCGCGCGGGGGGCGGATGCGACGATCGCCATGTCGCGCGGGCGCTCGACGCTGGGCTTCGGCATCGGCTATGCCAATCGGCGGCTGTTCGCGCCCGAAGGATCGCCCGGCATCATCGTCTATGGCGCCGAGGACGAGAGTTATTACGCACAGATTTTCTTCGCCCATGCGCTTGGCCTCCATTCGGGGCTTAACGTGAATGGCTTCGTTAACTATTACGCCAGTAGGTTGGCGGGGGCCGAGGACGTGGTATCGCTGGGAACGACCGCCAGCTATTACCGCAACTTCGGTCGGCTCGGAACAACCGCGTCGGTAGGATTGTATCATTTCACGGTCGGCGACCTGACCAATGCCCTGTCGGCACAGGCCCTGATCGCCGCGAGATATCAATTCTGACCGGCCGAAAGGCACGATGATGTACGAGACCCATTTCGGTCTGGGCGAACGCCCGTTTCAACTGACGCCGGACCCGCGTTTCTGGTACGAGACCGCGACCCACGGCAAGGCGATGGCCTATCTGGGCTATGGCCTGGCGCAGGGTGAGGGCTTCATCGTCATCACCGGCGATGTCGGCGCGGGCAAGACGACGTTGGTCGGCCATCTGATCGAAACGCTCGACCCCCGGCGGTTGAAGGTGCTGCACATCGTGTCGACGGCGGTCGAGCCGCACGATCTGCTCCGCGTCCTGGCCGAACAGCTCAACGTCGATGCGCAGGGGCTGACCAAGGCGTCGCTGCTGTCCGGCATAGAGCGCGCGTTGCACGGCGTGGCGCGCGACGGTCGTCGCATCCTGCTGATCGTCGACGAGGCGCAGGCGTTGCCGCTCGGCTCGCTCGAAGAATTGCGCATGTTGTCCAACTTCCAGGCGGGCGGCCATGCGCTGCTCCAGATCCTGCTGGTCGGACAGCCCGAATTTCGCGAACGCCTGCTGGGTTCGGCAGCGGTCGAACAGCTTCGCCAGCGGGTCATCGCCATCCACCATCTGGACCCGATGGAGGCGGACGAGGTCCCCGATTACATCGCCCATCGCCTGGCGGTCGCGGGCTGGACCGGCCGCCCCGATTTCGCCGCCGATGCCTTCGACGCGCTGTACGCCGCGTCGAACGGCGTGCCGCGCCGCCTGAACGTGCTGGCGGGGCGCGTGCTGCTGCAAGCCGCGATCGAGGGGATCGAACTGATCGGCCAGGACACGGTCGAGAGCGTCGCCGCCGACATGGCTGCCGATATGGGCCGCGATCGCCTTTCCACGCTTCCCCCAACCGATGCCACTATCCCTGCGATCGAGGAACGTCCGATGAATGGCGCGTCGACGATGAAGTCCTTCAAGCTCAATGGTGCCACCGTTCATGTCGCGACGGACGGCAGCATGCGGTCGGCGATATTCGGCAATGGTCATGCGGCGATGCCGGTCCGCGCGGGCGACCCGATCCAGCGCACGCCCGTCACGCCGCAGGCCGAAGCGCCGCGCCACCGCGTCGTCGCGCCGCCGCCCGCACCGGAACCCGTCTCGCTTCGCCCCAAGCCCCAGGTTCAGGCAGAGCCCGAACCTCAGGTCGAGCCTGTCGCCGAAACCCCTGCCGCTACTTCGTCGGTCGCCGCGCTGGAAGACCGAGTCGCACAACTGGAAACGCGGCTGGCGCAGCAGGAAGCGGCGCTGCGCCGGGTCCTGACCCTGCTGGTCGAATGGTCGGAGATCGACAATCGGGGCGGTGACGCCCGCCGGGAAGACGTCTCCACCATCCGACCGGGGGCGTGGGGCCATGCCGCCTGAGGGCATGACCGACACCCGTCAACCGATCAACGGCATGTCGGTGGATGTCGAGGAATGGTTTCAGGTCGGCGCGTTTGAAAAGACGATCGACAAGGCGGACTGGGATCGCCTCGACAGCCGGGTCGAGGCGAATACCGATGCCGTGCTGTCGCTGTTCGCCGAGACGGGCACGCGCGCGACCTTCTTCACGCTGGGTTGGGTCGCGCATCGCCACCCTTCGCTGATCCGCCGCATCGTCGATGCCGGGCATGAGATGGCGAGCCATGGCTGGGACCATCAGCGCGTCTTCACCATGACCGCCGACCAGTTTCGCGCCGACTTGGCCCGCGCGCAGGTGGCGATCGAGGATGCGAGTGGGCAGGCCGTCACCGGCTATCGCGCGCCCAGCTTCTCGATCGACCGCCGCACGCCATGGGCGCATCCGGTGCTGGCCGAGGCGGGCTATCGTTATTCCTCCAGCGTCGCGCCGCTTCGCCACGACCATTATGGCTGGGCGGAGTCGCCGCGCTATGCGTGGCGACCGGTGGCCGATTCCGACCTGATCGAGCTGCCGGTGACGGTCGCGCAGTTCGGTCAGCGGCGGCTGGCGACGGGCGGGGGCTTTTTCCGGTTGCTCCCGGCCAGGCTGACCGATGTCGCGGTCGGGCAGGTCCAGCGCGACGCGCACGGCGCGATCTTCTATTTCCACCCCTGGGAAGTCGATCCCGGCCAACCGCGCGTGGCGAACGCGCCGCTGCGCTCGCGCATCCGCCATTACAGCCGCCTGGGCGCGATGGCGGGCAAGTTGCGGGGGTTGCTGACCCGCCATGACTGGGGCCGGGTTGATCAGGTCGCGGCCGAGGAAGCGGCGCGCCTGGCATGAGCGCGGGCGGCCCGAATATCCGCGTCGCCGATCTGGCGCGCGAGACGGAATGCGCGCGGATCGATGCCTTCGTCATCGCGCAGGCGGAGGGAACGCCCTTTCACCTGACCGGATGGCTGAAGGCGGGGGCGGCGGGCTGCGGACAGACGGCGCATTACCTGATCGCGGAAGATGGCGAGGGTGCGATCACCGGCGTCCTGCCGCTCAGCGAAATCCGATCGCCCTTGTTCGGGGCGGCGATGGTGTCGACGGGCTTCGGTGTCGATGGCGGTGTGCTGGGCGGGCATGGCGATGCGCTGGCCGATGCGGCCTGGGCGCTGGCGACAGAGCGCAAGATCGGCTCGGTCGAGTTGCGCGGCGGGCCGGTTCCCGATGGCTGGACGGCGGATGCGGACAGCTATCTGGGCTTCGTCCGCCCCTTGGCGGCGGATGACGAGGCCGAGTTGAAGGCGATCCCGCGCAAGCAGCGGGCCGAGGTGCGCAAGGCGCTGTCGCAGGAACTGGAGGTGGTGACGGGCCGCGATCCGGCGATGCTGGCCGAGCATTACCGCATCTATGCCGAGTCGGTCCGCAACCTGGGGACGCCGGTCTTCCCGGCCCGGCTGTTCCGCGAGGCGGTGGCGCGGCTCGATGCCGATGTGCTGACCGTGCGGCACGGGGGACGGGCGGTGGCGAGCGTGCTGAACCTCTATCATGGCGGCACCGTCTACCCCTATTGGGGTGGGGGGACGCAGGCGGCGCGGGGGCTTCGCGCTAATGACATGATGTATTTCGCGCTGATGCGCCATGCCCGCGCGCGGGGCTGTCACAGCTTCGATTTCGGTCGCTCGAAGGTTGGGACGGGCGCGGCGGCGTTCAAGAAGAATTGGGGGTTCGAGGGGCGGCCGCTGGTCTATGCCAGCCGCAGCGCGACGGGGCCGCGCGCGATCAATCCGCTCGACCCCAAATATGCGCTGATGATCGCGATGTGGAAGCGCCTGCCGGTCTGGGCGGCACGGCTGGCGGGGCCGCCGATCGCACGGGGCCTTGGGTGAGGGACCTGCTGTTCCTGGCGCACCGCGTGCCCTTTCCTCCCGACCGTGGCGACAAGATCCGCAGCTATCACGTCCTGCGGCACCTGGCGCGCGAGTGGCGCGTGCATCTGTACGCCTTTGGCGAGAGCGAGGCGGACTTGGATCCGCCGCCCGCGTTTCGCGACCTGCTGGCGAGTTGCCATATCGTCCGCCGGACCAGGTCGATGCCGGTCGCGGCGATCCAGGCGCTGGCGAAAGGCGAACCCATCTCGCTCCCCGCCTTCGCGCATCCCGACATGGCACGCGCGGCGGCGCGGGTGCGGGCCGATCACCGGATTGCAGCGACCTACATCTTTTCCGGCCAGATGGCGCAGTATCGCGGGCCCGAGCCGACGGTCATGGACATGGTCGATGTCGACTCCGCCAAATTCGCCGCCATGGCGCCAAAGGCCCGTTGGCCGATGCGCGCGATGCTGACGCGCGAGGCGAAGCGGCTGGGTGATTATGAGCGCCGGGTTGCCCGCGAGGTCGATGCGACGCTGTTCGTCAGCGAGGCGGAGGCGGCGCTGTTCCGCGCGGGCGGCGGGCAGGGGCGGATCGTCGCCATCGAGAACGGGATCGACGCCGCGACCTATGACCCCGATGCGATCCGCGAGCCGCGTTCGGACGAGCCCCTGATCGTCTTCACCGGGCAGATGGACTATCGCCCCAATATCGACGCGGTGACGCGCTTCGCCACGCGCATCCTGCCGCTGGTCCGCGCCGCCTGCCCGTCCGCGCGGTTCGCCATCGTCGGACGCGCGCCGACCCCGGCGGTGCGGCGTCTGGCGGGGGAGGGGGTGATCGTCACCGGCGAGGTGCCCGACACCCGCCTCTGGCTGGCCCGCGCGCATGTCTGCGTCGCGCCGCTGGACCTGGCGCGGGGTATCCAGAACAAGCTGCTGGAGGCGATGGCGATGGCGCGGCCCGTCGTCGCCTCGACCGCGGCGGCGGAGGGGATCGACCATGGCGGCACCATCGCGGTGGCGGAAGGGGATCGCGACTTCGCCGACCGGGTGATCGCCGCGCTGAACGGCCCCGCCGACAATGGCGCGGCGCGCGCGCGGGTGCTGGCCCGCTATGACTGGGCGGCCCGTCTCGCGCCGCTGGACCTGTTGCTGAAGGATGTGGCGGCGTGACACTGGGGGAGCGGATGAAGCCGGGGCGCTGGACCTGGCATCTGGTGCTGCTGGGCGCGGCGGCGCTGGCGGTGCTGTTCCTCTTCCGGCGCGATGCGGCGCATCTGGTCGATATCTGGTGGACCAGCACGACCTATGGCCATTGCCTGTTCATCGGCCCGGTCGTCGGCTGGCTGATTTGGCAGCGTCGCGCGGAGCTGTCGCAATTGACGCCGGTCGCCTGGTGGCCGGGGCTGTTGCTGGTCGCGGGCGGCGGGTTGCTCTGGCTGCTGGGCGAGTCCGCCACCGTCGCGCTGGTCCGGCAATTGGGGCTGGTCGGGGTGATCGAGGGACTGGTCGTCACCCTGCTCGGCCCGATGGTCGTGCGGGGGATGCTGTTCCCGCTCGCCTATGCCTGGTTCCTGGTGCCGTTCGGCGCGGAACTGGAAAAGCCGCTCCAGCAGATCACCGTGTCGATCGTCATGCCCCTGCTCGACTGGAGCGGTATCCCCGCCTCGGCCGACGGCGTGCTGATCCATGCCGGACGCTATTGGTTCGAGGTGGCGGAGGCCTGTTCGGGGTCGAAATTCGTCCTCGCCATGGTCGCCTTCGCCGCGCTGGTCGCCAATCTGTGCTTCAAGTCGCCCTGGCGGCGCGCCATATTCATGATCGTCTCGCTGATCGTGCCGGTGCTCGCCAATGGCGTGCGCGCCTGGGGGACGATCTTCGCCGCCGACAAGACCTCGATCGAGGTGGCGGGGGGCGTCGATCACATCATCTTCGGCTGGGTGTTCTTCGCGATCGTGATGGCGGCGGTGCTCGCGATCGGATGGCAGTTCTTCGACCGCTCGCCCGACGATCCCGCCTTCGATCCCCAGAGGCTGTCGGCCAGGCCGGGGCATCGGACCGACCCGTTGCTGGCGGCGGCGCTGGCGGTGACGATCACCGCCCTCTATCCCAGTTGGAGCGGCTTTGCCGGATCGCGCACCGCGACACTCCCCGCCCGGATGGCACTGCCCGATGTGCCGGGCTGGAGTCCGGCGGAGCAGGTCAGCGTGTGGCGGCCCTATTATCCCGGCACGGATGCGGTGCTGATGCGCAGCTACAAGGACGCCGACGGGCATCAGGTCGATCTGGCGGTCGCGGTCTTTTCCCGCCAGCGCGAGGGGGGCAAGCTGGGCGCGTTCGGCACCGGTATCCTGCACGAGGACGATCGCTGGATCCGCGTCGCCGATCTGGGCCGGATCGCGGGCGGCGACGGGGTGCGGCTGATCACGACCGGGTCGAACGGCCAGCAGGTGCAGCGCGACGTTGCGACCTGGTACCGGATCGGCGATAGGCTGACCCCGGATATGCGAGGCGTGAAGATCGAAACGATGAAGGCCCGCCTGCTGGGCCAGCGCCAGACCGCGGTGGCGATCCATGTCGCGAGCGAGGGGGACGATCCCGCCGCGATCCAGGCCTTTGTCCGCGCACTCGGCCCGGTGGATGCGTTCGCCGACCGGCTGACCGGGGCACGCTGACCGCGCATGTGCGGGATCGCCGGTCTCTTCCACCCCGCCACGCCCAAGCCGGTCGATCCCGCCCGGTTGCGGGCGATGATCGGGGCGCAGGCGCATCGCGGCCCGGACGGGCAGGGGATATGGACCGCGCCGGGCGTCGGCTTCGCCCATGCGCGGCTGTCGATCATCGACATCGAAGGATCGCCCCAACCGATGGTCGAGGACGAGGTCGCCGTCTGCTTCAACGGCGAGATCTATAATTACCGCGAATTGCGCGAGGAATTGCGCGCGCGCGGCGCGGTGTTCCACACCGATGGTGATACCGAGGTGTTGCTGCATGGGTGGCGGCACTGGGGGCCGTCGATGCTCCACCGGCTGGTCGGTATGTTCGCCTTCGCCATCCACGATGCCAAGGCGGGATCGCTGTTCCTGGCGCGTGACCGGCTGGGGGTGAAGCCGCTGCACTGGGCGGAACTGCCCGATGGCGCGGTTGCCTTCGCCTCCGAGATGAAGGGGGTGCTGGCGCATCCGCTGTTCCGCCGCCGACCGGATATCTGCGCGGTCGAGGATTATCTGGCGCTGGGTTATGTGCCCGACGATGCCAGCATCGTCGCGAGCGTCAACAAGCTGGCCGCCGGGCATTTCCTGTTGATCGAACGCGGGCGGGGCATTCCCCGGCCGCGCCTGTGGTGGGACGTGGACTTCTCCCATCGCGAAAACGGCACGGCGGCGCAACTGGGCGAGGGGCTGCTCGACCGGATGCGCGAGGGGGTGACCAGCCGGATGGTCGCCGATGTGCCGCTGGGCGCGTTCCTGTCGGGCGGGGTGGACAGCTCGGGCGTCGTCGCGCTGATGGCGGAGGCGTCCCCGCGCGCCGTCCGCACCTGCACCATCGGCTTCGAGGAAGCGGGCCATGACGAGCGCGGCTATGCACAGGCGATCGCCCAGCGCTTCGCCACCGACCATGTCGAGCGGGTGGTCCGGGCGGACGATTTCTCGCTGATCGACACGCTGGTCGCGCAGTTCGACGAGCCCTTTGCCGATGCCTCCGCGCTGGCGACCTATCGGCTGTGCCAGTTGGCGCGCGAGCATGTGACGGTCGCGCTGTCCGGCGACGGCGCGGACGAGGCGCTGGCTGGCTATCGCCGCCATGTCTTCCATGCGGGCGAGGAGCGGGTGCGCGGTCTGTTCCCGGCGGATCTGCGCGCCGGGCTGTTCGGGACGCTGGGCCGTTTTTACCCCAAGGCGGATTGGGCACCGCGTCCGCTCCGCGCCAAGACCACGCTGCTCGCGCTGGGGATGGACGGGGCGGAGGCCTATGCCCGCGCGGTCGGCGTCACCAGTCCCGAATGGCGGGCGCGGTTGTTCTCGAAGGAAGCCAAGGCGGCGCTGGGCGGCCACCGCGCCGAGGATCGCTATGTCGCCGCGATGCGCGCTGCTCCCGCGCGCGATGCGATCGACCGGGCGCAATATGCCGACCTGAAGATCTGGCTGCCCGGCGATATCCTGACCAAGACCGACCGCACCTCGATGGCGGTCGGGCTGGAGGCGCGGGAGCCGCTGCTCGACCACCGGCTGGTCGAATATGCCGCGCGCCTGCCCGCCGCGATGCGGATACGCGGTGGCCAGGGCAAATGGCTGATGAAGAAGGCGCTGGAGCCCTATCTGCCGCGCGACATTCTCTATCGCCCCAAAATGGGGTTCGTGACGCCGATCAGCGCGTGGTTCCGGGGCGCGCTGGCCGAGGACGCCGCGCGGCTGGAGCATAGCGGCCTGCTGCGCGAGACGGGATGGTTCGAGCTGGCCGAACTGGGGCGGATGGCGGCGGATCACCGGGCGGGGCGGGCGGATCATGGACGCACGCTGTGGCAGATGCTGATGCTGGAGCGGAGCCTGACGCGGTTGTTCTGAGGGGAGCAATTCCCGCCCTCCGCTCAGCGCGAACGGAGGATGGGATAGGGCATCACCCCTTCAATGACTGCGTGATCCAGCGATTAAACAGATCCGGCCACAGTCGTTCGGGCGACCCCTCGGGCGCACTCAGCGCGCCGAAGCCATGGCCGCCGCGCTCGAAGAAATGCGCCTCGACCGGCACCTTTGCCGTGCGCGCTTGGGTCAGCACGTCGAGCGACTGGTCGATCGGCACCAGCCCGTCATCGACCGCATGGACCAGGAACAGCGGCGGCGTGCTCGCGTCGATCCGGCGCGGCGTGTCGTAGCGGGCCTTGGTCGCTGCGTCGGGATCGGGTCCGAGCAGATTGTCGCGCGACCCGGCATGGGTGGTCGGGGTCGACAGGCTCGCGACCGGATAGATCAGGCCCGAAAAGCGCGGCTTCGCCGATTGCCGGTCGGCGGCGTCGATGGCGGCATAGACTTTGTCGTCATGGCCGACCGTCAACGAGGCGGCGAGGTGCCCGCCCGCCGAAAAGCCGACAATGCCCAGATTGGTCGCGTCGATGCCATAGCGCCCGGCATTGGCACGGATCAGCCGCATCGCACGCTGCGCATCCTGAAGCGGCACGTCGGCCTGACGGTCCCAGCCTTCCGAGGGCAGGCGATAGGACAGGGCGAACACCGTGATGCCATGCGGATTGAGCGTCCGGGCGACGTCGATCCCCTCATTCTGGATCGACACGAAGCCATAGCCGCCACCGGGGATGGTCAGGACCGCGCGACCATCGGGACGTTCGGGGCGGAAGACGGCGACGATCGGGTCGGCGGTGCCGCGCAGCCACAGATTCTGCTGTCCGGCGGGGCCGTTCATCGAGGGATTGGGGGTGGGCATCTTGGCCCGGGCCCCTGGCGGGCGGCCGGGCCAGAGCGCGAAATGTTCGGCAGGAGGCCAGGGCGTCATCGCTCCGGCGGTGGTCGTGGGCGTGGCTTGCGCGGTCGCCCGTGTCGTCAGCGGTGCTGCGGCCATCGCCCCGATCAGGGTGCGTCGATCGATCACTGTCTTCCCCTCCGTATCGCGCATGGCAGCGCTATGGCGTGGAGGGTGCCGGGGCGCGGCGGGCCAGGCAAGTGAAAAGGGCGGAACCCTTCGGTCCCGCCCCCTCACTCAATGACCGTATTTCTTGATCCCGCGACGGCGCAGCTTTTCGCGCTTGCGCCGACGCATATAGGGGATCGCGAAGGCCACGACCGACAGCAACACTGCCCCAATAATTAGATAGGCAAGCTGCTCTCGTTCAAGAAACTCTAACATCAGTCGAAAATCGCTCCCCAACGACGCTTGGCGCGCTCACGCCAATGGCCGCGATGATAAGCGTCCGAGGCAAGGAGCGGCATGACAGAACCAGCTTCGGCGAATACCATCTGTTCGAGGGTCGTGTCCACCTTGCCCCAGCTCGCGGCTTCCTTCAGCGTCGAAGACGAGCAGGCGCCGTCGCGAACATCGGCGACGGTGATCTGCACCGCGTACTTGTGCATCTCGACATCGTCATGGCCCAGGATTTCGGCGCAAACCACCGTATCCTGGATGAAATTCTTGGGAACGCCGCCGCCGATCATCAGCAGGCCGGTGGTGCCGGCCTTGATCTTGATATCCGTTAATTCGCGGAAATCGGCGATGGCATCGAGCACCATATAGGGCTGATTATTTTTCATCCGCTCGACCTGATGCTTCACCAGACCGAAGCCCGCCGACGAATCGACGAATGCCGGGCAGAAGATCGGCACGTCATGCTCATATGCCAACTTGACGAGGCTGTTTTCTTTCTTTCCGTGTTCGGACAGATACTTGCCCATTTCACGGATGAACGCACGGCTCGAATAGGGCTTCGGCTCCAGCGAGTCGGCGATCTTGCCGATCGTGTGGTCGCAATCCTGAAGCTGCTCTTCGTCGATATAGGTGTCGTAGATGCGGTCGATGTAGAGCGAACGCAGCGTGTTGTCGTCCGGCACTTCCAGCGCCTGATAATGCTTGTGGCCCAGGCCCTCGAAGAAATCCATGTCGACGATCGACGCGCCGGTCGCGACCACGCCGTCGATCATGTTCGAGCGGAGCAGCTCGGCATAGAGGTCCATGCAGCCGCCCGCCGAGGTCGAGCCCGCGATGACGAGGAAGATCGAGCAGTCCTTGTCGGCCAGCATCTGGTTATAGATGCCCGTCGCGCGCGCCAGGTCGCGGCTGGTGAAGCTCATCTTGCCCATCGAATCGATGATCGGGCGGGCGTCGAACTTGGTGATGTCGATATGCTCGACCACGCTGGAGAGCAGCTCGGCCTTACGGTTGTCGTTGATCGTGTCGGTCATGATGGTTCCATCATCATCGAGAAGCCGCCGTCGTTATTGGGGACGCGGTAACCCGGCTGGCCCGGACCTGCGGCATGCGCGGGACCGGAATGGGAAGGGGCCTTATCGCGGTGAACGCCGCAATGCCACCCCATTCCCCTCCCGCCGAAGCGGAAGGGGATAAAGGCGTGCTAAAGTCGCTGGGTTACAGCTTGACGACGTTGGCGGGCAGGGCCTGCTCGACATCGTCGCGATAGACCGAGAGCATGGGCTCGTCGTCGGTCGTCACGAACTCGGCGCAACCGAAGCCGTTGAACTGGGTGCGCATGGCCTGGCCGTAGGCGCCCAGCATCCCGATCTCGAAATAATCGCCGGTGTTCGTGTCCGCGGGCAGCGGGAACGGACCCTGCATATAGTCGAGATCGTCGCAGGTCGGGCCCCAGAAGCTGAAGTCCATGTCGCGCGCGTCCGAGTCCGGCTCGCGCAGCAACTGGACCGGATACTTCCACCCGATATGCGCCGCATCGAACAGCGCGCCATAAGCACCGTCGTTGATATACAGTTCGTTGCCGCGGCGACGCTCGACGCGCACCACGACGGACGAATACTCCGCGCACAGCGCCCGACCCGGTTCGGCCCAGAGTTCGGCCGAATAGGACACCGGCAGGCTCTCGAACGCGCGGTGGATCGTCTCGAAGAAACGCTCCAGCGGCGGCGGGGTCATGCCCGGATAGGCCGAGGGGAAGCCGCCGCCGACATCGATCACGTCGACGGTCACCGCCGCCGCGACGATCGCCGCGCGCACCCGCTCCATCGCCGCCGAATAGGCGTCGGGCGTCATGGTCTGGCTGCCGACATGGAAGCAGATGCCCAGCGCATCGGCGACCTGGCGGGTCGCGATCAGCAGATCCTTCGACTCTTCCAGGCTGACGCCGAACTTCGAACCCAGGCTCAGCTTCGCATATTCCGACGACACGCGCATGCGGACGCACAGGGTCAGGTCCGTCGCGCCCTTGGTGGCGCGGACGATCTTGTCCAGTTCTTCCAGGCTGTCGAGCGAAAAGGTGCGGACGTCGTGGGTGAAATAGGCCTCGGCGATCGCCTCTTCCGATTTCACCGGATGCATGAAGCAGCAGACGGCCTGCGGGACGACCGACTTCACCATCCGCACTTCCGCGATCGAGGCGGTGTCGAAATGGGTGATGCCATTGTCCCACAGGATCTGGATCAGATCCGCGGACGGATTCGCCTTCACCGCATACATCGGCCGACCCGGAAACTTCTCGACGAAGAATCGGGCGGCGCGCGCAGCGGCGTGCGGGCGAAGCAGCGTGACCGGATCAGCCGGGCGACGCTTGGCGATGTCGATGCCGCGCTCCAGGTTGGAGGGGACGGCGGTCGAGTGGGCAGCTAGCCCCAGCGCGCGATGATTCTGGTGCAACTCAAGGGACCTCCAATTGCCTGACGGCATACGGTGACAAAAAGCTGCCTTGCGGTTGGAAGTCCCATGGGGCAGCGGAGGCGCGAAATAGGGTCCGCTTTTTCGAATGTAAAGCGGTAGAAAGGGCGTCGGAGATAAAAAGTGACAATCTTAAGACAGCCGACAAAAGCAGGGGTCCGCGACGCGGCCGAAAAGATCGCGCGCGTGTTGTCGTCATCGCCAATTTTCCCTTTTTCTATCAATGGGAAAGCGGTGGTTTTCAAGGCGGAATGCTTGCAGCCCATCGGTGCGTTCAAATTGCGCGGCGCGTGGCATCGGTTGACCGCATTGGACGCGCAATCGCGGGCGCGTGGCGTCGTCGCCTTCTCTTCGGGCAATCATGCGCAGGGAATCGCCTGGGCCGCGCGGCGGTTGGGAATCGCCGCGACGATCGTGATGCCCGCTGACGCGCCCCCCTCCAAGCGAGAGGGCACCTTGGCACTGGGAGCGGAGATCGTAGACTACGACCGCGCGACCGAGAGCCGGGAACTGATCGCCCGCCGACTCGCCGAGGCGCGGGGCGCGACGCTGGTGCCCAGCTTCGATGACCCCTGGGTGATCGAGGGGCAGGGCTCGGCCGGGATCGAGGCGGCGGCGCAGATGGCCGCGCTCGGGCTGGGCGTGCCGGGACATGTCGTGACGCCCTGTGGCGGCGGTGGGCTGGCGGCGGGGCTGACCCTGGCGCTACCCGACGCGAAGGTGACGGTGGTCGAGCCCGAAGGCTGGGACGATATGCGCCGCTCGCTGGAGGCGGGGTGGATCGAGCCGGTCGGGGACAATCCGCCGCCGACCGCCTGCGACTCGCTCCAGACGACGCGCGTGTCGCCGCTGACCTTCGAGGTACTGGCGCGGCGCGGGGCGGAGGGCGTCGCGGTCAGCGAGGCGGAAGTCGCGGCGGCGCAGCGCTTTGCGGCGGAACGGTTGCGGCTGGTGGTCGAGCCGGGCGGGGCGGTGGCGCTCGCGGCGCTGCTGGCGGGCAAGGTCGCGGTAGAGGAGGGGATGCTGGTCATCCTGTCGGGTGGTAATGTCGACCGTGCCGCCTATGCGCGGGTGCTGGCGGGCTGATGGAGGGGATCGCGCAGGCCGCGCCGGGGATCGCGATGCTGGCTGCCTTCGCCTGTGTCGCCGGCGGAGTCTTCACCATCCGACGCGGGGATCGGTCGAAGGGGGCGCTGATGCTGGTGATGGCGGTGGTGCTGGTGGGGAATGTCCTGATCTGGACGATGTAGCGATCCTCCCCGGTACGGGGAGGTGGCAGGGCGTAGCCCTGACGGAGGGGGGCTTCCCCAGGGGACATGGCTTGCCGCACGCCCCCTCCACCACCGCTTCGCGGCGGTCCCCCTCCCCGTGCCGGGGAGGATCGTTGAGGGAAGTGACCTCATCACCAAACCCCGCTAAGACCCACCCTATGTTCCGCATCGCTCGCTGGGCCCTGAAGGCCGTGCTCGCCTTTGTGATCCTCAGTGTCGTCTGGGTCGGCATCTATCGCTTCGTGCCGCCGCCCTATACCTTCACCATGCTGGGCGACGCGCTGGGCGGGCATGAGGTGACGAAGGACTGGATGCCGCTGTCCGAGATGGACCCGGACATGGCGCGCGCCGCCATCGCGGGTGAGGATGCGCGCTTCTGTTCGCATCATGGCTTTGATTTCAAGGCGATGGCCAGCGCCGCCTATCGCAACGCCGAGGGCGGCCGGATCCGGGGCGGTTCGACGATCAGCCAGCAGACCGCGAAGAACGCCTTTCTGTTCCAGGGCGGCGGCTATGTCCGCAAGGCGTTCGAGGCGTGGTTCACCTTCCTGATCGAAACGCTGTGGGGCAAAAGGCGGATCATGGAGGTCTATCTCAACATCGCCGAGACGGGGATCGGCACCTATGGGGCGAATGCCGGGGCGATGCGCTATTTCGGGCATGACGCCTCGCACCTGTCGCCCACGGAAGCGGCGCGGATCGCGGCGGTGCTGCCTTTACCGAAGAAGCGGGCGGCGGTGGCGCCGACCGGGTTCGTGCGGCGGCATGGCAATGTGATCGCGCGCTATGTCGGCGTTGTGCGGCGGCAGGGATTGGATGCCTGTATCCGGTAGGGGGCGGTCTCGGTGAGACACCTTTCCCTCCCCCATCCCCTCCCGCCTGCGGGAGGGGTGTGCCTGGGGTGGGCGATCAGTTCAGCCAACGCATCGCAGGCGCATGACGCCCGCCAGGTAGCACGCCCCTCCCGCAGGCGGGAGGGGATGGGGGAGGGCCTCGCCACACGCGACGAAGCCCCAATCCATTACTTCCCGTCACCCGAAATCGCGTCGCCCGCCTTCTTGGCGGTATCGCCGACGCTCTGGGCCGCCGAGGTCACGGCCGCATCGCGCCGGTTCTCCGCGCCACCCCGGCTGAACAGATAGAAGCCACCGATCAACACCGCGACCAGCAGGACGATCGCGATCGCCATGCCGCCACCGCCGCTGCGACGCTCGATCACTGTGGTATGGGGCTGCTGATTGCCATAGGTTTCGGTCACACGTTCGTCGGCCATGACATTCCCTCCTCTTATGGTGAGGCCAGCAACGTCATGACCGCGATACCGTTCCACAAGCGCCGGAAAGCGGATCAGAAGGGCAGCTTGAACCCCGGCGGCAGCGGCAGGCCGCTGGTCATCTTGGACATTTCGCTGCCCGAGGCCGCATCCGCCTTGGTGCGCGCGTCGTTGATCGCGGCGGCCAGCAGATCCTCCAGCATCCCCTTTTCCGACGGCTGCATCAGCGAGTCGTCGATGGTGATTCCGATGATCCGGCCCTTGGCCGATGCCTTCACCTTGACCAGACCGCCGCCGGAGACGCCCTCGACCTCGATCGTGTCGAGATTGGCCTGCGCCTTTTCGAGTTCGTTCTGGACGTTCTGGGCCATGGCCAGGATTTCGTCGAGATTCTTCACATCATGCTCCGTTCATACTGCGTTTGCCGGGCCATTCCATGAGTTCGGCCTCGGGGAAAGCCTCGCGGGCGGCGCGGACCATGTCCGATTCCCACGCGGCGGTCTTGATCGCTTCCTCGGCCGCCATCTGCTGTTCGTGCAGCGTGGGTTGGCCGGGCATGTCCTCCATCGTGATGCGCCAGACCTGGCCGGTCGCGGATTTCAAGGCCGCCACCAACTCGCTCAGCGTATCGGTCGCGATGGGGCGTGATCCGCTGAACACGACCTCCGGTGGGGCATAACGCACGAGACGCGCGCCGTGGCGCAACCGCGCCGCCAGCGCCAATTGCCCCATATCGTCCAGCCGGTCGATCATCGCGACGAAGCTGTCGGGCAGCTTGGGCGGCTCGGGCTCGGCGGGTGGCGGGGGAGGGGCGAGGGAGACCGGAGCGGGCGTGGGAGCCGCCTGATGCGTCACCGCGGGAGCAGTCGGGGCGGAGACGCCGCCATCGCGAATCTGCCGCGCCAATTCACCCGGATCGGGCAGCGTCGAGGCATGGATCGCGCGGAGCAGTGCCATTTCCGCCGCCTCGATGGGCAGGGCGGCGCGCGCGACCTCGTCATGCCCCTTCAGGAACAATTGCCATAACCGGTGCAGCGCCGGGAAGCTGAGCGACCCCGCCCATTCCTCGCGCGCGGCCCGCTCCTCCAGCGGCTGGGCGGCGTCAGGCGGCGTGCCGACCTTGGTCAGGGTGATGCCGTGCACCGTCTCCAGCAAGGACCGCAGCACCGATTGCGGGTCGACGCCATAATCATATTGCCGCCGAAGCGACGCCAACGCCCCCGCGCCGTCGCCGTTCAGGATCAGCCCCAGAAGGTCGCGCACCGCGCCGCGATCCGACAGGCCCAGCATCTCGCGCACCGCCGCCGCCGTCACGCCGCCGCCCTCCAGATCGGCATGGGCGATCGCCTGGTCCAGGATCGACAGGCCATCGCGCGCCGATCCTTCCGCCGCGCGGGCGACCAGCATCAGCGCCTCGTCCTCGGCGGTGACGCCTTCCTTGACGCAGATGTCGGCGAAATGCGCGGCCAGCTTGTCCGCCGTGATCCGCCGCAGGTCGAAACGCTGGCAGCGCGACAGGACGGTGATCGGAACCTTGTTCACTTCCGTGGTGGCGAACAGGAACTTCACATGGGCGGGCGGTTCCTCCAGAGTCTTCAACAGCGCGTTGAAGGCGTTCTTGGAGAGCATGTGGACCTCGTCCACGATGTAGATCTTGAATCGCGCCGACACGGCGGCATAGCGCGACGCCTCGATGATCTCGCGCACGTCGTCGACGCCGGTATGGCTGGCGGCGTCCATCTCGATCACGTCGATATGGCGGCCCTCGGCGATGGCACGGCAGGGCTCGCACTGGCCGCAGGGGGTGATGGTCGGGCCGCCGGTGCCGTCGGGGCCGACGCAGTTGAGCGCCTTGGCGATCAGTCGCGCGGTCGAGGTCTTGCCCACCCCGCGCACGCCGGTCATCAGGAACGCATGGGCCAGCCGGTCGCGCTTGATCGCATTGCCCAGCGTCTGGACCATCGCGTCCTGCCCGATCAGCGCGTCGAAGGTCTGCGGCCGGTATTTGCGCGCGAGGACACGATACGCCTCGGGCTTTGCAGGCTGGGGCGGTTCGCCCAGGTCGAACGAATCAGCCATGCCGGGGCCGGGAGATCGGGGTGTTGGAAAGCATCGCCGACCAACATAGGCGCTCCGACCCGCGCCGTCAGGTGGAATCGTAATAACCGTCAGTAGCGTCAGTACCGGCAGCGCCGTCATCCCAGCACCGTCATTACCGTCATCCCAGCGAAGGCTGGGATCTCTCACGAGCGGGCCAGCACACGGTGAAAGGCCCCAGCCTGCGCTGGGGCGACGGAAAAATTATGCATTATCGTCATCCCAGCGAAGGCTGGGATCCCTCACGAGCGTGGCCAACACACGACGAAAGGCCCCAGCCTGCACTGGGGCGACGAATGTCTAATGTCGGAGGGTGGGAGCCGGGACGACCCGCAGCGAAATCGTTGCGGCTGCTTCCGTCAGGACCTGACCGGGTTGGCGATGACTACGTCCGCCCGACTCCCGCCGCGCATATGGCGAAACGGGGCCGGGGGATCAAGTCCTTATCCCACCGGCCCCGTCGGTCATGTCATCGCCTCAGCGACGGAAGCACTGGCGTTGCGGCCCGTTCCAGGTCCGCACCCAGCGGCAGGTCACGCGCGGACGGCCATAGCCGCGCCAGCCCGGACCACGCTCGTAACCGCCGCGATGCCAGCCGGGGCCACGGTCCCAGCCACGTCCGCGATCCCAACCCGGTCCGCGATGGGGCCCGCCCGGCCCGCGATCCCAGCCGGGGCCCCGGCCCCAGCGATCATGCGGCGCGGCTTCGGCGGGGGCGGCGGCGATGCCGCTGACAGCGATCAGACCGGCGCCCAAGACAGCAAGAAGTTTCATAACGCTTTACTCCCGGTGGACCCGCCCTTCGGCGAGCATGGGAGAAGAATGCCGAATCGCCGATGATTGCGTGCTGAACCAACTCGTTATCGGGTGTTCAGGGAAGCCGGGCGGTCAATCCGTCCAATCGGTCGTCCATGACGATCTGGCAGGCGAGGCGGCTGAAGCGCGTGGCATCGGGCACCAGATCCAGCATATCCTCCTCCTCGGGCGAGGGCGGGGCGAGGCGGTCGATATAGGCCGGATCGATCAGCACATGGCAGGTCGCGCAGGACATTTGCCCGCCGCAGGTGCCCTCCATCGGCTGGCCCGCCCGTTGTCCGGCGCGGAGCAGCGTCTCGCCGGGCGAGGCCTCGGCGGGGAGGGCATGACCGTCGCGGCCGATGAAGCTCAGGGCGATCACGGACGCTGCACCTTGGCCGCCGTCACCAACTGGTCGAGGGCTTGGAGCAATTCGGCCTCCGTCGTGTAGCGCCCGAAGCCCAGCCGGATCGAGGATTTCGCCTGCGCGCCGTTCAGGCCTAGCGCGGTCAGGACATGGCTGGTCCGTCCCGATCCGCTGGCACAGGCGCTGCCGGCGGAAAAGGCGATGTCGCGGCAATCGGACATGAGCCGCGCCACGTCCAGCCCTTCGCGACGGACGTTGAGGTTGCCGTGATAGCGCCGGGTGGTCGAGCCGTTGACCGTCCAGTCCGGGCCGAGCCGCTCCACCGCCAGCGTCCACAACCGCTCGACATGCACGCGATCCGCCTCGGCGTGCGTCGCCATCAGCCTCGCCGCCGCGCCGAACCCGGCACAGAGCGCGGGGCTGAGCGTGCCCGAACGCCCGCCCTCCTGATCCCCGCCATGAAGCAGCGGGGGCAGGGTGATGCCGTCGCGCATCCACAATGCGCCGATACCTTTGGGGCCATGGATCTTGTGCGCCGACAGCGCGACCAGATCGACGCCATCGGGAATGGCGATCCGGCCATAGCCCTGCACCGCGTCGCACAGCATCCAGGCACCTACGCGATGGGCGTCTTCGGCCAGCGCCGCGATGGGCTGGATCGTGCCGATCTCGTTGTTGACCAGCATGGCGGCGACCAGAGCCGTGCCCTCCGCCATGGATTCCGGCGTGACCAGACCCTCGCCATCGACCGGCAGCACGGTCAACGGTCGTCCGGGCGCGCGTGCGGTGTCGAGAACGGCGGCATGTTCGATGGCGGTGGTGACGATGCCGCCGCTCACGCCCTTGATCGCCCAGTTGAGCGCCTCTGTCGCACCGCTGGTAAAGACCACCCGCCCGCCCGTGGGGAGTAGCGCCGCCACCTGATCGCGCGCCACCTCCACCGCTGCGCGCGCCTGTCTTCCGGCGCGGTGGGGGGAATGGGGATTGGCATGACCCTGTTCCAGCCAGGGGAGCATCGCCTTCAACGCTTCGGGGGCGAGCGGAGTCGTCGCCTGGTAATCCAGATAGATCACGCCGCCTCCACCCGCTGGCCCCGCGATATGGCGCGCCAGGCGGTGACGAAGCGGTCGACATCCTCGCGCGTCGTGGTCCGGCCGAAGCTGACCCGCACCACCTCGCGCCCCGCCTCCACGCTCCAGCCTAGGGCGGACAGGACATGGCTGGGCTTCAGGCTGCCGCTGGCGCAGGCGCTGCCCGCCGATACCGAGATTTGCGCGAGATCGAACTGGATCAACTGTGCGGCGGAGGGCTTGCCGGGCATATGATAGCTGGCGATGGCGGGATGGCGGCGGCTGGCGTCCGCGACGACGATCCCGCCCGAACGACGGATCGCATCGTCGAGGTGCGCGCGCAGGTCGCAATGATCCGGCTCGGGCTCGGCCAGCGCGGCGGCATAGCCCAGCACGCCCGGCATATTCTCGGTGCCGGGGCGATAGCCGCGCTCCTGCCCGCCGGTGGGGGCCAGCAGGCTCAGGTCGCGGACCAGCAACGCGCCGATCCCCGGGGGCCCACCCCGCTTGTGCGCCGACAGGGCGACGAGGTCGGCATGGTCAATCACCTCCGGGTCGGCCCCCGCAGGCATTTGCGCGGCATCGACCAGCAGGATGTGCCCGGCGGCGTGAATGACCTCCGCAAGTTGCGCGATGGGCTGGCGCATACCCGTTTCGCTATTGGCCCATTGCACCGTCACGACCGCGCGGGGGCCATCGAGGTCGGGCAGGCGCAGCACGCCATCGGCCCCGACCGGCATGACGATCGCCTCCGGGGCGGCGCGCAGCACCGCGTCGTGATCGATCGCGCCGACGAAGCGCCGCTCCGCCATCGTGCGGGTCAGCGCGATGGACAGGGATTCGCTCGCCCCGCTGGTGAACAGGATGTCGTGCCGCCAGCCCAGCGAACGGGCGATGCTTCCGCGCGCATCCTCCAGCGCGCGCTTGGCGGCACGCCCTTCGGCATGGGGGGAGGAAGGGTTGGCCCAGATCGCGCAGCCCTCCGCCAGCGCGGCGCGGGCCGCGTCGGTCATCGGGGTGGTGGCGGCATGATCGAGATAAAGACGGGACAGGGTTCGTTGCCTAGCTGGAATGATCGAACAATTGCGAAAATGACGCTTCGGCCTATATAGCGCAACGTTCCGGGTGCTCCACCAGCGCCCTTCCAGATCGGCGAGTTTTGATGCCCGAAGTCATTTTCCCCGGCCCCGAAGGCCGCCTCGAAGGCCGTTTCGCTCCCGCTCCGCGTCCGCGCGCGCCCGTCGCGATGATCCTGCACCCCCATCCCAATGCGGGCGGCACGATGAACAACCGGATCGTGCAGGAACTCTACAAGACCTTCCAGCGGCGCGGCTTCGCGACGCTGCGCTTCAACTTCCGGGGTGTGGGCAAGAGCCAGGGCACGTTCGACAACGGTATCGGCGAACTGTCCGACGCGGCCTCGGCGCTCGACTGGGTGCAGAGCTTTCATCCGGAAGCGTCGACCACCTGGATCGCGGGCGTCAGCTTCGGCGCGTGGATCGGGAT
The DNA here is from genome assembly GCF_038084995.1 of Sphingomonas sp. 2378. Lineage (NCBI taxonomy): Bacteria > Pseudomonadati > Pseudomonadota > Alphaproteobacteria > Sphingomonadales > Sphingomonadaceae > Sphingomonas > Sphingomonas sp. 2378. The sequence continues at coordinate 70,921 of NZ_JAXCMJ010000005.1, read as the reverse complement.
GCAGTTGCTGATGCGCCGCCCGGAGATTCGCGGCTTCATCTCGGTCGCGCCGCCCGCCAACATGTACGACTTCACCTTCCTGGCGCCGTGCCCCTCCTCGGGCATCATCATCCAGGGCGAGGGCGACGAGGTCGCGACCCCGGCGGCGACCCAGAAGCTGGTCGACAAGCTGCGCACCCAGAAGCACATCACCATCCACCACGACACCATCCCCAAGGCCAACCACTTCTTCGAGCATGAGATGCCCGAGCTGATGGGGTCGGTGGACCGGTATCTGGACATGCGGCTGGACCCGAACTCGCCGATCCGGTGAGGGGGAAGACCTCGCGATAGCGAAAGGGCCTCGGCGGAAATCGGGGCCTTTTTCGTGTGTGGGGCTCGCTCAGTCGGTCAGTGCCATGTCGATGGCCGCCTGGGCATGCAGCGCGGTCGTATCGAAAATGGGCACCGGGCTGTCGTCGGGGCCGATCAGCAGCATGATCTCGGTGCATCCCAGGATGATCGCTTCGGCACCCTGTTCGACCAGGCGTCCGATGACCGTCCGATAGGCTTCGCGCGACGATCCCAGCACTCGGCCTGCGACTAGTTCATCATAGATCACCCGGTGCACCGTTGCCCGGTCGGCGGCATCGGGAATGACGACGTTCAGCCCGTGTCGATCCGCCAGTCGCCCCTTGTAGAAATCCTGCTCCATGGTGAAGGCCGTGCCGAGCAGCCCCACGGTGCGCAGGCCCGCCGCCTTGATCCGCTCCGCCGTCGGATCGGCGATGTGCAACAGGGGAATGGCCGTTGTCGCCTCGATGGCGGGTGCGGTCCGGTGCATGGTATTGGTGCAGATCACCAGGAAATCTGCACCGGCGGCCTCCAGCCTTTGCGCGGCATCGGTCATGCGCGCGGTCAGGCCGGCCCAGTCGCCTTTATGCTGAAGTGCCTCGATCTCGGCGAAGTTGAAGGACCAGAGCAGGCACGAGGCGGATGCCGTCGGACCCAGCCGCTCACGAACGCCCTGATTGATAAGGCGATAATATTCGGCCGAGCTTTCCCAACTCATGCCGCCCACCAATCCTATCGTCCGCATCCGCTTATCCTATGGCTGTCGCGAGCAGGATAGAGGGATGGGCCGAACTCACAAGGCGGGATGGATGATCAGGCGCGCTGCCGCCACGCCCGTCTCATAAGCCCCGTGCGCGGTCGAGAAATCATCGCGCGAACAGGCCTCGCCCGCGAAGAACAGGCGGTCGTCGACCGGTTGGGCCAGCGCTTGGCGCGCCTTGGTGTGGCCGACCTTGGCATGGCTGTAACTGCCGCCGATCAGCGGTGCATGCCGCCAGCGTGTTGCGTCCAGTGGGGTAAGCCGCCGTCGCCAGTCGCTGCCGAGCAATCTGACCAGTTCGTCGATGGCGAATTGCGCCGCCGCGTCGTCTTCCTCCAGCGCTTCGGCGCAGGGACCGCCGAAGAAGCTCTCGATAATCGGCCAGCCGAAGGGCGATAGGCGGTGGCTGGCGGTGCAGTGGGAATGCGGATTGCCGGTCAGATGCGCATGGGCGGGCCAGGGCAGGGGGCCCTCGACCGACAGGAAGACCTTGTCCGCGATGCCCAACGGCAGCGCGGCGGCGGCCTCCTGCTTGGCGGGCAAAGGCGGGTCGAAGGTGAGCTTGCCTTCCGCCAGCACCGGGGTGGGAACGGCAATAACGACATGCTCCGCCTCAAGCGTACCCCGGGAGGTTTCGATGCGGATCGTCTTGCCGCGATGGTCGATCCGGCTCGCGGTCACGCCGGTGCGCACCGGCATGTCGCTCGCATGGTTCACGATGACCGTGCCATAGCCCTCGACCACGGCCCAATTATCGTCGGTGGCGGCGTTCTCATAGGCCGCCCAATCGTGCAGCGACACTTGGGCGAGCGATGCGCCATTGGCATAGCCGGAGATGGCGTCGATCATAGGCCGCCACGGATCGTCCGCCGCCACAAAATCGGACAGCGGTCGGTCGGGCCCGTCGAGTGCGGTCATGGCGGCTTCCTCGAACCGGGCATGAGCCTCGCCCGAGGCGCGTTTCTCGTCGGGGGAAAAGCCCAGGTCGTTCCACTGGACCTGCCAATTGGGGGAGCGGCGGTCGATGGTGAAGCCCGCCTGCTCGGCGATGGCGGTCCATGGGTTGCGCTTGGCCGAATGGAGCCAGCCACAGCCATGATCGACGACATGGCCCGTGGGAAGGCGTACGCTGCGCGCCCGTCCGCCCAGCCGGTCCGCGGCTTCGATCAGCAGGACATCCCACCCCGCCTCATGCAGCGTCCGTGCCGCCGCGATCCCGGCCGCGCCGCCGCCGATGACGACGGTGCGGCCGGTCATGCTCAGGCGGCCGCCAGCAGCCGCTTCTCACCGGCGATACGCATCATCGCCTTTTGCAGCTTCTCGAAGGCGCGCACCTCGATCTGGCGGACGCGCTCGCGGCTGACGCCGTAAACCTGGCTCAGTTCTTCCAGCGTCTTGGGATCGTCGGTCAGGCGACGTTCGGTCAGAATATGCTTTTCGCGATCGTTCAGGTCGTCCATCGCGCTGACCAGCATGTCGTGGCGGACATCCGCCTCCTGCTGCTCGGCGACGACCGAGTCCTGAAGCGGCGCGTCATCGGCCAGCCAGTCCTGCCACTGGCCCTCGCCATCCTCGCGCATCGAGACGTTGAGCGAGGTATCGCCCCCCATCGCCATGCGGCGGTTCATGCTGATGACCTCGTCCTCGTTGACGCCCAGATCGGTGGCGATCTTGGTCACGTCCTCGGGCCGCAGGTCGCCGTCCTCGAACGCGTCGAGCTTCGACTTCATCCGGCGCAGGTTGAAGAACAGCTTCTTCTGCGCCGCCGTGGTGCCCATCTTCACCAGGCTCCAGGAGCGCAGGATATATTCCTGGATCGAGGCGCGGATCCACCACATGGCATAGGTGGCGAGGCGGAAGCCGCGATCCGGCTCGAACTTCTTCACGCCCTGCATCAGGCCGATATTGCCCTCCGAGATCAGCTCGGAGGTGGGCAGGCCATAGCCGCGATAACCCATCGCGATCTTCGCCACGAGACGCAGGTGCGAGGTGACGAGCTGGGCCGCCGCCTCGGGATCGCCATGCTCCTGAAAGCGCTTGGCGAGCATATATTCCTGCTCCGGGGCAAGGATCGGGAATTTCTTGATCTCGGCCAGATAGCGGTTGAGCGACTGCTCCCCGCCGAGCGCAGGAATCGTCGCCGGGACGTTGCTGCCTTTTGCCATGATCCTTATCTCCCTTTCTGGAGCTTCATTCCGTCTGGCCCGTCGCTCGGGCGCGAGGCGGTCTTCTGCTATACGTGAAGCCGACTGAACAGTTCCTGCATATCGGCGGGCATCGGGCTCTCAAACGCCAAAGCGTTACCGCTTATAGGATGAATAAAGCCCAGATGCGCCGCGTGCAGGGCTTGGCGCCGGAAATCGAGCGATTCGAGCAGGGCTTTTTGAGCACCCTTTGTTCTACCATAGACCGGATCGCCCAGCAAGGCGTGACCCAGCGACTGCATATGCACCCGCACCTGATGCGTGCGACCCGTCTCCAACCGGCATTCGACCAGCGCGGCGTTGTTCAGTTTTTCAATGGTGCGATAATGGGTGACGGCGCGCTTGCCGCTCTGGACGATGGCGACCTTCTTGCGGTTGAGCGGGCTGCGCGCGAGCGGTGCGTCCACGGTGCCGTCGGCGGGACGCGGGATGCCGCCGGTGATCGCGCGGTAGCGGCGGTCGATCGAATGCGCCGCGAACTGCTTGGCGAGCCCTTCGTGGGTACGGTCGGTCTTCGCCGCGACCATCAGGCCGGAGGTGTCCTTGTCGATCCGGTGGACGATGCCCGGCCGAGCGACGCCGCCGATGCCCGACAGCGACCCGCCGCAATGATGGAGCAGCGCGTTGACCAAAGTCCCGTCGAGATTGCCCGCCGCCGGATGCACGACCAGCCCCGCGGGCTTGTCGATGACGATCAGATGCTCGTCTTCATAAGCGATGACGAGCGGGATATCCTGCGCTTCGTTATGCGCCGGGGTCGGGGCGGGCACGGCGACCTGAAAGACGTCGCCCGCCGCCGCGCGCTTGGCGGGGTCGCGGGCCATCGTGCCGTCGCGCGTCACCGCGCCGCTGGCGATCAGCACCTTCAGCCGTTCGCGCGACAAAGTCGGCACCGCATCGGCCAGCGCGCGGTCCAACCGCCAGCCGTCCGCTGTGGGCGCGATCCGCGCATCGATGATGGAAACCCCCCGGTCCATGGCCTAGTAAATTGGGCATGACCGTAACGATTTCAAGCGACGCTCTGGATTTGATCGACAAAAGCGCCGCCGCCTCGCCCGATCGCGAAATCTGCGGACTGCTGCTCGGCGAGGGGGATCATATCACCGCCGCCATGCCGTGCGCCAATGTCGCCGCAGAGCCGTGGCACCGGTTCGAGATCGATCCCGCCGCGCTGATCGCCGCGCACCGGGCGGCGAGGAGCGGCGGTCCGGCGGTCGTCGGCCATTATCACTCGCACCCGACCGGGCTGGCCGAACCGTCGCCCCGCGACGCCGCCGATGCGGTGCCGGACGGCTCCATCTGGCTGATCGCGGGCGGAAATGGGGTCACCGCCTGGCGCGCGGTGGTGGCGGGTCGGCGTCATGGGCGGTTCGATCCGCTCGACCTTGCTTGCGTCGATGGGACAGCCGCGCCACAAGGGCCCTATTCGTCGAAGGATTTTGCATGACCGTCAGTTCGGTGGATTTCGCGAGCCTGTTGTGTTCGCGACTGTGCCACGATCTTCTGTCGCCGGTGGGGGCGCTCAACAACGGGCTGGAGCTGCTCGCTGACGAGACCGATCCGGCGATGCGCGAACGCTGCATGGAATTACTGGCGGACAGCGCGCGCGCCTCGGCCAACAAGCTGAAATTCTTTCGCCTGGCCTTCGGCGCGGGTGGCGGCTTTGCCGACCGGGTCGACATGGGCGAGGCGAAGGCGGCGATCGAGGGGCTGCTGGTCGACAATCGCCGCACGACGCTGGGCTGGCTGGTCGAGCAGCCCAGCCTGCCCAAGCCCGCGGTCCGCATTCTGATGAACCTGGCGCTGATCGCGACCGAGGCGCTGGCGCGCGGCGGCACCATCGACATCGGCGCGGAGGCGGGGCGCGAGGCGATCGAGATCGCGATCCGGATCGAGGGGCCGCGCATCCTGCTCGATCCCGAAATCCGCCGGACGCTGATGGAAGGGCAGGGGACCGAGCCGCTGGCGTCACGCACCGCGCCCGCCTTCTTGGTCCATACGCTGACCACCGAGCATGGCGGCATGACGCTGGTCACCGAACCGGCCCCCAATACCATGATCCTGGGGGCGGCGATCCGCGCGGGGTAAACACCCTTTTAATCTTGTAGCGGCATGAGGGGGGTGAGACTTTTCGCGCGCCCTCGGGGAATCATGGACGACCTGCTACAGGAATTCATTGCCGAAACCCGTGAGACGCTGGAGGCTCTGTCGGGCGAGATCGTCGCGTGGGAGGCCGCCCCCGCCGACCGGGCACGGCTGGATGCGATCTTCCGCTTCGTTCATACCGTGAAGGGAAGCTGCGGCTTTCTCGACCTGCCGCGCCTGGCCCGACTCAGCCATGCGGCGGAGGATGTGCTGGCCGCCGTGCGCGATGGCGAGCGGGTGCCGGACACCGCGCTGGTCGATGCCGTGCTGGCGATCGTCGACCGGATCGGTGCGATCGTTGAGGCGATCGCGGCGGGCACGCCCCATGACGACTCGGACGATGTCGCGCTGATCGAGGCGCTGTCGCAAAAGCCGACCGCACCGGTCGCCCCGGTGGCGCGCACCGTCGCCGCGCCGCGCATCGCACCGCGCAGCGTGCGGCTGAACGTCGATCTGCTCGACCGGATGATGAGCGGCATGTCGGACATGGTCCTCGCCCGCAACGAACTGGCGCGGCGGCTTCGCGACGATGTGCTGGACCCGCGCGTCGAGGCGGCTCTGGACCGGCTGTCGCTGACCGTCGCCGACATGCGCGACACGGTGACGCGCAGCCGGATGCAGACCGTCGACGGCCTGTTCTCCGCGCTGCCCCGCATGGTGCGCGACGTGGCGGCGGAATTGGGCAAGGCGGTGGCGCTGCGCATCGAGGGCGCGGATGTCGAGCTGGACCGGGAGATGATCGAGATGATGCGCGACCCGATGGTCCATATCATCCGCAACGCGATCGACCATGGCATCGAGCCGCCCGCCGAACGCCGCCGCCTGGGCAAGCCGCCGACCGGCCAGATCCGGGTCAGCGCGCGCCAGTCGGGCAACCAGATCCTGATCGAGGTCGAGGATGACGGCGCCGGGATCGACGTCGCGCGCATCGCGGCCAAGGCAGTGGCGGGCGAACGCCGCACCGCCGCCGAGGTGGCCGCGATGACCCCGGCGGAAAAGCTGAAGCTGATCTTCGAGCCGGGGCTGTCGAGCCGCGACACCGTGTCCGCCACCTCGGGTCGCGGGGTCGGGATGGACGTGGTCCATGCCAATATCGAGCATGTCGGCGGTCGCGTCGCGCTCGACAACCGGCCGGGGCAGGGGCTGACCATCACGGTCCAGGTGCCGCTCACCCTGTCGATCATGTCGACCATCGTCGTGTCGGTCGGCGACCAGCGCTTCGGCATCGCGCGCCAGACGATCGAGGAGATCGTGAAGGTGCGGGGGGATCAGGTGCGGATCGATCCCGTCGGCGACATTCGCATCGCCACGGTGCGCGGGCGTCGCCTGCCCATGCTGCCGCTGGGGCCGTTCCTGGAACTGGGGCGGGGCGATCCGGCGACGCTGGTGATCGTCGCGACCCGCGACGGCGATTATGCGCTGGGCGTCGACGATGTGCTCGATACCGAGGAAGTGGTGGTGAAGCCCGCCGCGCCCGCCGTGATGGCGACCGGGCTCTATGCCGGACAGACCCTGCCCGACAGCGGCCTGCCGATGCTGCTGCTCGATGGCGGTGGGCTGGCGCAGGCGGCGGGCTTGCGCTTCCAGCGCGCGGCAATCGCCGCCGTCGCCGAGGTCGAGGAGGAATCGGATGCCCCGGCCTTGCTGTTCGAGGATCTGGACGGCATGTACCGCGCCATTCCGCTGGGCGCGATCGACCGTGTCGAAAAGGTCGCCGCCGATTCCGTGCACTATCTGGCCGGGCGGGGCCGACTGGTGGTGGGCGAGACGACGATCGCGCTTCACCATAGCGACGCGGTCGCCCCGACCGATCTGGCGTCGGGCGGCGAGGTCGAGGTGATCCGCCTGACCGATGGCGAGACCGAATGCGCCTATGCCATTCGCGGCGCGCTGGAGATCATTCAACTGCCCGCCGAGATCGCCCCAGCCGCCGGTGCGGGACCGATATTGGGGATCGCGGTGTGCGATGGGCGACCGATCGAGATTCTCGATCCGCTCGCGCTGTTCCTCGACACCGCAGCCGTCGGGGAGGGGGAGCGTTCGCCGCTCTGCCTGCTCGACGGGGCGGGGGCGGCGTGGATGGACCGTTTCCTCCGCCCGGTGCTGGAGGCGAACGGCTATCGCTGCGTCCTGCAACCGCCCAAGGACGAAGCGCCCGCCGTGCGGCTGATGATGGAGGACGATGCGGCGCCGGGCGAGGCTTTGGGGGCGCCCGTGGTCCGGTTGCGGCGGGAGCGGGACATGGCCGCCGACCCGGACAGCATCTATCGTTACGACCGGTCCGCGCTGATCGCGGCGGTGGCGGGCCATGCCCGGCGTGGAGATGGCCGATGACCCTGTTCCTGATCGCCAGCATCGCCGGGCAGGGCGTCGTCTTCGACGCCGATCAGGTCGACTCGGTGGTCGATATCGGCGATGTCGTGGCCGTGCCCCGCGCCGAGCCTTCCGTCCGGGGGCTGACCGCGCTCCGCAGCCGGGTCGTCACGGTGGTCGATACCCGGCGCGCGCTGGGGCTGGAGCCGATGCCGCCGCATGTCCGCCGCGCGGTCATCACCCGGCAGGACGGCCATTATTACGCGATGCTGGTCGACGCGCTGGAGGATATCGAGACGTTCGAGACCAGCCCGATGCCGCATGTCCCGCCCGGCGGCGGTGCCTGGTCGCGCGCGGCGAACGGCATGGTCGTGCGCGACGGCGAGCCGTTGCTGATCCTCGACCTGTCCCGGCTGGTCCCGCATCCCACGCCGATCCTGGCATAGCGGATTAACCCGCCTGTTACCTTTCGATCGCTATCAACACGGCCTGGGTCCCGGCTGGACCGCAGTAGTAGCAAGGCGTGCCGCATGAAAACCTGTCTCGTGGTCGATGACTCCAAGGTGATCCGAAAGGTTGCCCGGCACATATTGGAAACGCTGGACCTTCAGGTGCGCGAGGCCGGGGACGGTCGCGAGGCGTTGGCGGCGTGCCTGGAATCGGTGCCCGACGTCATCCTGCTCGACTGGAACATGCCGGTGATGAGCGGCATGGATTTCCTGCGTGCCCTGCGCGAGGCCAATCTGCCGCAGCGTCCGCGCATCGTGTTCTGCACCACCGAAAACGGCATGGCGCATATCCGTGCGGCGATCGATGCCGGGGCGGACGAATATATCATGAAGCCGTTCGACCGCGACACGCTGGAAAGCAAGCTCCAGCTCGTCGGTATGATCTGACCCCGGCGAAGCCGATGGCGCCTGGGGATCATAGCGGCATGGTGCCGCCCGCCGCGCCAGGGGCTTTCCCCCTCGCGCGGCGTGGGGGGGCGACGCGCATCCTGATCGTCGACGATTCCGCCGTCGCGCGCGCCCTGATCGCCCGTCAGATCGAGCCGCATGCCCGGTTCGCGGTGGTCGGCGCGGTCAGTCATGTCGATGCCGCGCTCGCCTTTCTGGCGTCCGATCGCGCCGACATCATCCTGCTCGACGTCGCCATGCCGGGCATGGACGGGATCACCGCCTTGCCCAGCTTGTTGGCGGCGGGACAGGGGGCGCGGATCATCATCGTATCCTCCTCCACCCCTACCGGCGGCGCGGCGGCGGTGCAGGCGCTGGCGCACGGGGCGGCCGACACGCTGGTCAAACCCCGGCCGCAGGGGCTGTCCGACTTCGCCCAAGCCCTGCTCCACAAGCTCGACGCGCTTGCGCTGTCCGATGAGCGTGCCGCACCGCTACCCAGTGTGCCGCTGCTGCCCATCGGTCATGCCCGGCCGGAGATCATCGCGATCGGCGCGTCGACCGGCGGTATCCATGCGCTGGCGCAGTTGCTGGCGCCGCTTCCCGCCACGATGACGGTGCCGATCGTCGTGACGCAGCATCTCCCGGCCTCCTTCATGCCCTTTTTCGCGGCGCAACTGACCGCCGTCGCGCGCCGTCCCTGCGACGTGGCGGAGGACCGGATGCGCGTGCGGCCCGGTCGGATCATCGTCGCGCCGGGCGATGCGCATATCACCTTCATCCCGCTGGCCGATGGCGGTGCCGCGATCCGATTGCGACACGACCGGGCGAGCAGCGGCTGCCTGCCCTCGGTCGATCCGATGTTCGCCTCCATCGCGGAGGTTTGGGGAACGCGCGCCTGGGGGATCGTCCTGACGGGCATGGGGCGCGACGGCATGGAAGGCGCGCGCGCGCTGAAAGCGGCTGGGGGGACGATCATCGCCCAGGACCGCGAAAGCTCGGTCGTATGGGGCATGCCGGGTGCGGTCGTGTCCAACGATCTGGCCGACATCGTCCTGCCGCCCGGTGCGATCGGCACGATGATCATTACCGGGGCGATGGCCTGACCATGCCGGGTGCTTTCTGCCCTCCCGCCCTTGCCGAGCGTTCCGCGACGCTCCCCGCCGCATCCGGACAGGCGCTGGCCGTGCTGGCCGCCCTGCTGGAGGCGCGGACGGGCCAGCAGATCGTCAGCCATCGCTCGATGCGGGTCGATACGGTGTTGCTGCCGCTGATGCGCGAACGGCATTGCGATACGCTCGACCAGCTGGTGTCCGCCATGCTCGACGGGCGCGATGCTTCGCTCGCGGGGCGGGTGGTCGATGCGCTGGTCAATGGCGAGACATCCTTCTTCCGCGACCCGCATGTGTTCGATCATGTCCTGGCGATCGTCGCGGAGGTGGAACGCAGCGGTCGGCGACCCCGTATCTGGAGCGCGGGCTGTTCGTCGGGGCAGGAGCCGCTGTCGATCGCGATGCTCTTTGCCGAGCGGTATCAGGCATCGGGCATGGCGGTGCCCGAAATCGTCGCGACCGACGTATCCGAAGCGGCGCTGGCCCGGGCGCGGAGCGGCTGCTTCACCCAGTTCGAGGTGCAGCGTGGCCTGCCGATCCGCCAGATGGTCCACTGGTTCGAAGGGCGGCCCGGCAACGAATGGGCCGTCCGGCCCGAATTGCTGCGGCATGTCAGCTTTCGCCAGATGAACCTGGTGTCCGACCCCGCGCCGGGCGGCCCGTTCGATCTGGTGCTGTGCCGCAACGTCATGCTCTATCTCGCCCCCGAGCCCAAGCGGCGCGCCTTCCAGACCATCGCCGACGCGATGCGGCCCTCCGCCGGACTGATCCTGGGCGCGGGCGAGACGGTGATCGGCCAGACCGACCTGTTCCAGCTCGCTCCCGTCGGGCGCGGGGTGTACGAGAAATGTGTCGCGGACGATGCCCTTCGCCGCGCATGAGGGCGTATCCTTGCGACCGCGATGCCGCTAACAGGGGCGGCGAACGGAGGTCGTTCAGGAGGTTGCATGACGATCGTCGAAACGCCGTCACCCAATTTCGACGCGCGAACCCTGCCCATCACGATGATCGTATTGCACTATACGGGAATGCAGGATGCCGAGTCCGCGATCGCACGGCTGTGCGACCCGGAGGCCAAGGTATCCTGCCACTATCTCGTCACCGAGGACGGCACCGTCCTGCGCCTGGTCGATGAGGAGAACCGGGCCTGGCATGCCGGACGCTCGCACTGGCGTTCGATCGAGGACGTCAATTCGGCGAGCATCGGGATCGAGATCGTCAATCCCGGCCATGACTGGGGCTATCGTCCCTTTCCCGACGAACAGATCTCGGCGGTGATGGAACTGGTCGCCGACATCCAGAAACGCCATGGCATCACGCGGGGCAATATCGTCGGCCATTCCGATATCGCCCCCGCCCGCAAGCGCGACCCGGGCGAGTTGTTTCCCTGGGGCGCGCTGGCCCGGCGACGTCTGGCCCTGCCGCGCCCGACCAAGAATTTGATGGACCCGATGTGGACCGAGGCGGGCTTCTGCCTGGCGCTGGAGCGGTTCGGCTATGACGTGACCGACCGGATGGCGGCGATCATGGCGTTCCAGCGGCGCTTCCGCCCCGAACTGATCGATGGAGAGATCGATGCGGAGTGCCGGATGATCCTGCTCGCGCTGTTGCTGCCCCGGCCGCAGGGGGATGATTGAGGGCGGGGCGTGGGCTTCGACTTCGCTCAGCCCGAACGGAGCGAGGGGCTGGATACCGAAATCCGTTCAGCCTGAGCGAAGTCGAAGGCCACGCCCCACCGTCCACACAAACCCCTTGCCCTCCCCACCAATCCGTCTACATCGCCCAGCAGTCAGAGGGCCGGGCGGCCGCGGCCTCGGGAAACCGGGGGCGAGGAAAGTCCGGGCTCCACGGAACATCGGTGCCGGGTAACGCCCGGCGGGGGCGACCCCAGGGACAGTGCCACAGAGAGCAGACGGCCACGGCCTCGGCCAGGTCAGGGTGAAAGGGTGCGGTAAAAGCGCACCGCGGTCCCGGTAACGGGAACGGCATGGCAAACCCCACCGGGAGCAAGACCGAATAGGGATGGCATGGCGCGAAAGCGCCGGGGTGTGTTCCCACCCGCCATCCGGGTTGGTTGCTTGAGGCGATGTGCAAGCATCGTCCTAGAAGAATGGTCGCCCATCCGGCTTTGCGCCGGTGGACAGAACCCGGCTTACAGGCCCTCTGGCTCATTCCCATCCACCGCGCGCCGCACCGTTACGGCGCGCGCGCAGGATCGCGGATCACATCAGAACCTTGTCCGGTCGCGCCAGCGCGTCGAGATCGGTGGTCGCGTCGATTTCCAGCAGGGTTTTGATATGCCCGTCGCGAATGTCATAGACCCAGCCGTGGAGCCATAGTTCCCGACCCGAAGCGAACGCCTTCTGGATGGTGTCGAGCCGGGCGAGGTGGCGGAGCTGCTCCATCACGTTCACCTCGACCAGCCGGTTGACCTTGGCCTCCTGGTTCGGCTGAGCGTCGATTTCGTCGCGGTGGCGGTGGAGCACGTCGCGGGCATTGGCCAGCCACTGATCGACCGGCCCCTCCGTCCCGCCGTCGAGTGTGGCGAGCACCCCGCCACAGCCATGATGGCCGCACAGGATGACGTGCCGCACTTCCAGCACGTCGACCGCATATTGCACGACCGACAACAGGTTCAGGTCGTCGTCATGGACCAGATTGGCGATGTTGCGGTGCAGGAACATGCCGCCCGGCGGCGTCATGGTCAGTTGTTCGGGCGTCACCCGGCTGTCGGAACATCCGATCCAGAGGAAGTCGGGTTTCTGCCCCGCGGTCTGGCGCTGGAAGAAGTCGGTCTTCTCCTCGAGCAGTTCGGCGGCCCAGGCCTTATTGGCGAGCAGGAGTTGCTTATATTCCCTCATGCGTAGCGCACTCCCGTCGAAGGGGCCTTGATCATCGGCGCGGTCCGTTCCGCGACGTCGCTGCGCACGATCACGTCGATCCCGCGATACTCCGCGCCTTTGATGAAGGCGTTGATGATGTCGATATTGTCGAGATCGACATAGGAGGTCGAGGACAGGTCGATCAGCAGGTTGGCGCCGTCCGGCACCTTGGCCAGCGACTTCTGCAACTCATATTTGTGGATGAAATACAGGTTGCGCCGCGCCCGGATCAGGCAGTCCTCGTCGTCGGAAGCGAAGGTCAGCGCCGGGCGGAAATTGCGCGCCACGACGAAGACGAAGCCGACGGCCAGACCCACCACGATCCCGATCAGCAGGTCGGTGCGCAGGATCGCCAGGATGGTGACGATGAACGGGATGAACTGGGTCCAGCCCTGCTTGTACCGCTCGGTGAACAGCTTGGGCTTGCACAGCTTGTAGCCGGTGGCGATCAGCACGGCGGCGAGCGCGGCCAGGGGGATCTGGTTCAGCACCACCGGAATCAGCGCGACCGACAGCAACAGCCAGGTGGCGTGGAGCATGGTCGACAGCTTGCTCTCCGCGCCCGCATCGACATTGGCCGAGGAGCGGACGATGACCGAGGTGACCGGCAGGCCGCCGAGCAGGCCGGAGACGATGTTGCCGCCGCCTTGCGCCATCAATTCCCAATTCTTGTCGGTCGTGCGGCGGCGCGGGTCGAGTTCGTCCACCGCCTTGACGCTGAGCAGTGATTCCAGGCTGGCGACGATGGCGAGCGTGATCGCGGTCGTCCATACCGCGCCGGTGCCGATCGCGGTGAAGTCGGGCAACTGGAACTGGCCGACGAATTCCGACGCGCTGCCCGCGACCGGCACCTGCACCAGATGCCCGCCCGCCAGTTGCCAGTCGGGACGCACCGCGCCCAGGATGATGTTGCCGACGACGCCGATCACCACCACGACCAGCGGGCCGGGCAACAGGCGCAGCGGACCCTGCTTGGGCTTGGCATGATCCCACCAGAACAGGAAGGCGAGCGAGATCGCGCCGATCAGTACCGCACCGGGAGCGATATCGCGGCTGACGCTGGCCCACAGGTCGGTGAAGGTGTTGCCGCCCGCGCGGCTGGCATATTCGAAGCTGCCCTCGAAATCGCCATCATAGCCGATGGCATGGGGAATCTGCTTCAGGATCAGGATCAGCCCGATCGCCGCCAGCATCCCCGTGATGACCGAGGAGGGGACGAACTCGGCCAGCACGCCCGCGCGAGTCAGGGAAAAGCCGAGTTGAAGCACACCCGCCAGCGTCACGGCGAGCAGGAAGACCTGGAAACTCGGCAACCGCTCGATCGCCTCGAACACGATGACGGTCAGCCCTGCGGCGGGGCCGGATACCGACAAGGGCGATTTGGAGAGGAAGCCGACGACGAGCCCGCCGACGATCCCGGCGATCATGCCCGCGAAGGGCGGCGCGCCGGAGGCGACCGCGACGCCGAGACAGAGCGGCAGCGCGACGAGCGCCACCACGATCGAGGCGGGCACGTCCGCTCTAGCGGTAGCCAGGAAGGAACGGTTTTGGGCCACGGCGGCTCCTGACTCGCTTGCGTCCGCATATGTCCGGTACGGACATGAATATATGATGACCGATAATTCATGAACGAGTGGCTGGCCGCCGGTCAAGCGTTTCCAAGTGCCATTTTCACAGCCGTTCCGGGAAAGCATTCGCCTCTATGCTTGCGCCCGCGCCGAAGTCGCTTAAATCGAGCGGCGTGGCGCGTTCTACTACCCGATCCAACGACTGGGGCTTTCCTCGCTGGCGCAGCTATGGCGCGGCGCGGGAAGCCCAGCCCGTGCGAATCTGCGACCGGCATGGCTGCGACCAGCCGGGCAATTGTCCCGCGCCCAAGTCGCCGAACAGCCCCGACCGCTGGTATTTCTGCGAAACCCACGCCGCCGAATATAATCGCGGCTGGGACTATTTTCAGGGCCTGAGCGCCGAGGAAGCCGCCGCCCGCGAAGCATCGGAGCGTCGGACCAGCGCGGGCTATGCGCAGTCCAAGCATCAGGCCTGGGCGGGGCCGGGTGACGGTAGCCGTTCACGCGACGAAATGCGCGCGCTCGACGCGCTGGGGCTGGAGCCGGATGCCGAGTTCGACCTGATCCGCGCGACCTGGCGCGGGCTGGCCAAGGCGAACCATCCCGACATCCGCCCCAACGACCCCGAGGCGGCGACGAAGTTCCAACAGGTTCAGGCGGCCTATGAAGTGCTGCGCGCCGCCGAGGAGCGGCGGAGCTGGAAGCCCGAATGATCCGCCGCGCCAAGGCGGAGTGGGAAGCGACGGTCCTGGTTTGCGGCAAATGCTCGAAAAAGGTCGGCGGCGGGTTCGGGCCGAAGGGCAAGACGCCATTGGCCAAGGCGCTCAGGCGGATGTTCGGCAAGGGGCGCAAGGCGTCGGTCGGGGTGATCGAAACCAAGTGCCTGGGGCTGTGTCCGAAGAATGCGGTGACCTTAGTGGACGGGCGTCGGCCGGGGGAGTGGCTGGTCGTGACGCCGGATGAGGATGTCGAGGCGATCGCCGCGCGGTTGGGGCGGGGGGCTTAAGTTACGTGGGTTAGTCTCGGTGAGACTCCAAACCCTCCCCCATCCCCTCCCGCTTGCGGGAGGGGAGCGGCCAGAGGCGCGGGCAAGTCTCTTTGTCGATCGTCAGGGATGGGGCAGACGTTGCTGAAGTAGGCTCGGGTCAGCCAAGAAGCACGCCCCTCCCGCAGGCGGGAGGGGATGGGGGAGGGCAAGGTGTCTCACCGAGCCCACCCCCGAACCTCAATACCGCCCCGCCGTCTCCCGGATCAGCGCGATCATGTTGGGAATCCCCTGAGTCCGGTTGGAACTCAACTGGTTCCTCAGATCGAACGGCGCGAGTTCGCCTTCAATATCGGTCGCCAGTATTTCAGCAGGCGTCTTGTCCTGCACCGTCTTCAGGACCAGCGCGATGATCCCCTTGGCGATCGCCGCGTTCGAGTCCGCCAGGAAGTGCAGCGCCTCGCCATCCCCCTTGGTCGGATAGACCCAGACCGAAGCCGAGCACCCCCGCACCAGCGTCGCATCGGTCTTCAACGCCTCGGGCATCGGCTCCAGCGCGCGGCCCAGATCGATCAGCAGGCGATAGCGATCGTCGGCGTCGAGAAATTCATATTCGTCGCGGATTTCGGCAAGATCGGACATGGGCCCCGCGCTACCGTTGTTCGCGCGCGACGACAACCGGTCAGTCCTTGAGCAGCGCGTCCACCGATCCGCCGTTGCGCGCCAGTTCCGCGGCGACGCGGCGGCGGCCTTCATAATAGGTCAGCACCGGCGCGGTCGGGTCGAGCCTGCGGATCAGCGCCTCGTCGCCGGGGCGGATGCTGGTTTCCCCCGCGACATAGTCGGGATAGCCTTCGCGCTTCCAGGCGGGCAGGCGAAGGGCGGCCCATTCGCCGATATGGTCGGCGACCAGCCGGTGGGTCGTTTCATGCGCGATGGTGCCCGACAGCGTGCGCACCCCGCCCAGCGGTGCGCCGTTGGTCACCCGGTCCGTCGCGACCGAACTGCGGTTGAAAACCAGCGCATGGGCGAAGGGGTGGCGAAAGGCGATCGCGTTCCGCACGCCGATCGACAGCACGTCCCAGCGCCAGCCGCCATCGGTCAGCACCACCTGCCGCGACAGCCCCGTCCGGTAGAGCGGGCTCGTCGCCAGCAGCCCGTCGGCACGGGCCAGTACCCGGCCCATCGCGGCCCGGTCGATCGGCTGCTCGGACAGCACCGTGGTCGAGCCGAAATCGGCGCGATAGGGAAAGGCGAGCGCGGCGGGGACATGCACCACCCCGGCGATGACGACCGCGCCGCCACAGGCGACCCGGGCCGTCCATCGGCGAAGGCGGGCGAGGCGCGCCATGGTTACAGGTCCACCCCGGCGGCTATGGCCTCGAGCTTGCGAATGCGCTCCTTCAGATCGGCCATTTCGATCCGCGCCGCGGCAGACGTGGCGGGCGGGTAGGGCATGTCGTGGCTGCGGTCATATTCGCGGCTTTTCAGCTGCAACCATCCGCGCCACCCCGCCAGCCCGGCGGTGACGATCATCGCCAGACCGGCCAGGCCGGCGGTCGCGATGACGATATAGAGATTGGTGTCGGTCATGATCCGGGCTCCCTGTCCGTATCAACGGTTGGCTTAACGGTCGCGCAGACGCTCGATTTCGCGGTCGAGGTCGATGCTCTTGTGCTGGTCGGTGATGACGCGCTCCAGCACCTGGATGCGGTCCTTCAACTGCTGAACCTCGGCGCGGAGCGCCTGGGTGTCGCGACTGCCCTCGCCACGCAAATGCTCGATCATGTCGAGGCCGGGCGAGCGGCGATGCTTGGCCTTGAAGATGCTGGCGATCATGACGATCGCGACGATCATGACGACCATGAACTGTGAACCGGACATGGTGGTAACTCCCCTCTAAAATCTTGTGTCAGTGCTCGATGCGGGCGGGCGTTTCGCCCAGCACACGCAGGCTGTCGATTTCGTCGCTGAGCGCCAGGCCGCGATCGGTGATGATCCGCTCCAGCACCCGGACCCGCTGTTCCAGCTTTTCGGTTTGGGCGGCATATTGCGCCGCCTTTTCCGCGACCATCGAGGCTTCGGTGGCCAGCCGCTTTTCGCGGTAAGCGAACCAGGGCCGGACGAAGACGCCGCCGATGATGGCGACCAGGCCGCAGCTGATGCCCATGATCGGGATCAGAAGAGCGATATTGTTCATCCTGTCTCTCCGGGATCAGCGATCGCGCAGCGAGTCGATTTCGCGCGCGGTCCGCTCGGCGGGGTCGGTGGCGATCCGCTCCAGCACCGCGATCCGCTCTTCCAGTCGAGAGACCTGGCCGACCAGCTTCTGGTTCTCGGCGGTCAGCAATTCGACCTTGCGTTCATCGGCCATGCCGGTCTTGCCGACGGTGCCGCCCCAGTCATTGTCCAGGCTATAGCCGTGCTTCGCACGGATCCAGGTGGTGACCACCCAGCCGATCGTCGACATCGCGATCATCGCCAGGACGAAACCCGGTCCTCCCCAAGACATGATCCTTACTCCCCTTCAGATGTGGCGTTGGCCGGGCGATCAGCGCAGGCTGTCGATCTCGTCGGCCAGTTGGCGGTTGCGGCTGGTATAGTGCAGTTCGATATCGGCGAGGCGACGGTCGAGATCGCGGAACTTCGAGCGGACCTCGGCGGTCGAGCGGCGCGGATTGCTGCGCACGCCCTGCCAGAATTTGGCGTCCTCGTCCGACTGGTAGAGCCCGAACGGCTTGGCCGTCGCCATCCAGGCGACCAGGATGTAAGCGAGCGGAACCCAGGGCATACCCACCCCGGTGACGGTCAGCAGGACCGCGGCGATGCGGACCCACAGGACGTCGACCCCGGTATAGTCGGCGATGCCCGAGCACACGCCCTTGAACTTGGCATTCTGCTTGTCGAGATAGAATTGGGTGCGGCTGGCGGACATGTCAGTTCCTCCGATCGAGGCTGTAGTCGGTCTGGCTCAGGCGCTGTTCGGGGCGCCATTCGGACTGAAGACCGGGCTTGAAGTTGGGATTGTCGGCGGCGACGATCCGTTCGATCGTGTGCAACCGATCCTCCAGGCGACGAGCGAGCAGGTGGAGCTCATCGAGAAGCTGCTCGTCCTCATGGGTGATCTTCGGCGCCTGCTTCCACTTGGTGACATAGTGGAGGATCAGCCAGGGCAGCGCGATGAACAGCGAGACAAAGAGGACGAAGGGTACGGCAACGCCTTCCATTTCACTCTCCCTTGTTCAGGCGCGCCTTGAGCGCGGCGAGTTCGGCATCGACCCGGTCGGACGCGCGGAGTTCGGCAATCTCGTCTTCCAGCGTCTTGGGGTTGGAACCCAGGCCCAGCGCTTCCGCGCGGCCCTCGGCCTCATCCACCTTGCGCTCGAGGATGTCGAAGCGGCTGAACGCGTCATGCGTCTTCGACCCGTTCCACATCTCGCGCAGGCGATAGCGGTTGTTCGCGCTTTCCAGACGGGTCTGGACCGCATTCTGCTTGGTGCGCGCCTCGCGCAGCTTGTTCTGCAACTTGGCGATGTCCTCTTCCGAGGCGCGCAGCGCATCGTCGAGCACCTGGACTTCGGCCTTCAACTGGTCGGCCATGTCGGCGGCCTTCTGGCGCTCGATCAGCGCGGCCTTGGCCAGGTCTTCGCGATCCTTGGACAGCGCCAGTTCGGCCTTTTCCGTCCAGCTTTCCTGAAGCTGGTCCAGCTTCATGATGTGGCGGCGGATTTCCTTCTGGTCGGCGATCGTGCGGGCGGCGGAGGCGCGCACCTCGACAAGCGTCTCCTCCATTTCGAGGATGATCATGCGGATCATCTTCGCGGGGTCTTCCGCCTTGTCGAGCAGGTCGGCGAAATTGGCGGCGACGATGTCGCGGGTGCGGGAGAAAATGCCCATCGGAGACTCCTTGATGGCGGCTATTCGGGGATTATGCGGTCGGTGCCTCGATCGCCGCAACCTGGGCCGTGCTGGTGGCGACATGCGCGGGGGCGAGGGCGCCCATCAGGCAGGTGGCGCTCATCACGACGGTGCAGGCGATGGCGGCGATCTGGCGGGTCAGGTTGGTGGCGAACATGGTGGAAACTCCCTGAATTCTATGTTTCGGTCCGCTCATTGGCGGGATGTCGACAGCGTTGCAGGAGCCGTGCCAACTTTAAAAATGACGTAAATACAGGCATTTATGAAATAGTTGCGATGAGCCAACGATTGCGCCCTTGCCAAGCCTTGGCAAAATCCGCCACCTGTTGGGAATGGAGCGGACGAGTCAGGTCATCGGCCAGTCGGGGGCCTTTCTGGATACGCTGGAACGCGCCAGCCGCGCCGCGGCTCTGGATCGCCCGGTGCTTGTCATCGGCGAGCGCGGGACCGGTAAGGAACTGGTCGCCGAACGCCTCCACCGGCTGAGCGGGCGGTGGGACCAGCCCCTGGTCATCATGAACTGTGCCGCGCTCCCCGAGACGCTGATCGAGGCCGAACTCTTCGGGCATGAGGCGGGCGCGTTCACCGGCGCGACCAAGGCGCGGGCGGGGCGGTTCGAGGAGGCCAATGGCGGCACGCTGTTCCTCGACGAACTGGGCACGCTGTCGATGGCGGCGCAGGACCGGCTGCTCCGCGCGGTCGAATATGGCGAGGTGACGCGGATCGGCTCGTCGCGGCCCTTGCGTGTCGATGTGCGCATCGTCGCGGCGACCAACGAGCATCTGCCCGACAAGGTCGCCACGCACCAGTTTCGCGCCGACCTGCTCGACCGGTTGTGTTTCGAGGTCGTCACCCTGCCGCCGCTCCGCGCGCGCAAGAGCGATATCATGCTGCTCGCCAATCATTTCGGGCGGCGGATGGCGGCGGAGATCGGGTGGCAGGACTGGCCCGGCTTCGGTCCCGCCGCGACGGATGCGCTGATGGAGCATCGCTGGCCCGGCAATGTCCGCGAATTGCGCAACGTGGTCGAGCGCGCGGTCTATCGCTGGGACCGGGAAGGGCCGGTGGACGCGATCGAGATCGATCCCTTCCGCTCGCCCTATCGCCCGCAGGGCCAGTCCCCCGCCGCCGCGAAAGGCGATCAGGCCAGCGCGCCTGCTCCCATGAGCGACGGCGATGAGGTGGCGGCCTGCGATGTCGGGCCGTCCGACTTCAAATCGCGTGTCGCCCGGTTCGAACGCGAGTTGCTGACCAAGGCGCTGGCCGAGAATCGCTTCAACCAGCGGACCACGGCGGAGGCACTGGGGCTGAGCTATGACCAGCTTCGCCATGCGCTTCGTCGCCACGATCTGATCGGAACGGTTGCGTAACCGCGTTCGGGGAGCCATTTGAGGCGTCCGGCGTTGCCACAGGCAAACCCCAAAGGAGCAATTACGATGGCTTTCGAACTGCCGCCCCTTCCGTACGACTATGATGCGCTGGAGCCGGTCATCTCCAAGGAGACGATGACCTTCCACCATGACAAGCATCATGCCGCCTACACCAACAAGCTGAACGAGGCGGTCGAGGCGGATTCGTCGCTTCAGGGCAAGTCGATCGAGGACATCCTCGCCAATATCTCGTCGGCCCCGGCGGTCGTCCGCAACAATGGCGGCGGCTATTGGAACCATGACTTCTTCTGGAAGATCATGACCAAGCCCGGCACGACCCAGCCCTCGGGCAAGCTGGCCGAGGCGATCGAGGCGTTCGGCGGTCTCGACAAGCTGAAGGACGAATTCAACACCAAGGGTGCGGGCCAGTTCGGTTCGGGCTGGGCCTGGGTCATCGCGGATGCCGAGGGCAAGCTGAAGGTCACCTCGACCCCGAACCAGGACAACCCCCTGATGGACGTCGTCGCCGACAAGGGCACGCCGATCCTGGGTAACGACGTGTGGGAGCACGCCTATTACCTGACCTATATGAACGACCGTCCGGGCTATCTGAAGGCCTGGTGGGACGTGGTGAACTGGGACGAAGCCGGTCGCCGGTACGAGGCGGCGGTCGCGTAATCTCGCGCTGATCCGGTTCGGATAAGGGAAGGGCGGCTCCGTGCGGGGCCGCCCTTTTCCATTTCGTCATCCCGGCGTTTTCATTCGTCATCCCAGCGAAGGCTGGGATCTCTGGCAACGGACAAGCGCCATCGTGAAAGGCCCCAGCCTTCGCTGGGGCGACGGCCTGTTACTCCACCGGCGGGTCTTGCACCTTCGCCTCATCGGCGTTCAGTCCATGCTTCATCAGCATCGGAATATTGGCGATCGCGAAGCCAAGCGTCAGCGGCATCGCCCCCCACAGCTTGAACCCCACCCAGAAATCCCAGGTCGAGTTGCGCCACACCGCCTCGTTCAACACCGCCATTAGCGCGAAGAAGATCGCCCAGTTGCGGGTCAGCTTGCGCCAGCCCTCCGGGGTGAGCCCCGAATAGACGCTGCCCAGCACCAACTGGATCAACGGCCGTCCGGTCGCCAGCCCGAAGAACAGCAGCGCGGAGAACATCGCATAGACGATGGTCGGCTTCATCTTGATGAAGCGTTCGTCGTGGAAATACAGGGTCAGCCCGCCGAACACGACGACCAGGATGCCCGACATCCACAGCATCGGCGAGATGCGGCCCATCTTCACCCGGCTGACGATCATCGCGATGACGGTCGCCACCATGAACGCGCCGGTCGCGACCAGCACGCGGGTCAGCGGGCCCATGGGCGCGAGGAAATTGACCGCGAAGAACAGGACCAGTGGACCATATTCGATCCCGGCCTTCAGCGCTGCACTCGCTTCTTTCTGTTGCGTGCTCACTTCCGGCCTCCTTCGATCCCGGCAATGATCCGGCTGACTTCGTTCGCGTCGAAGGGGCGCAGGTCGGTCATGCCCTCGCCGACGCCGATGGCATGGATGGGCAGGCCGTATTTCTCCGCCGCCGCGACCAGCACGCCGCCGCGCGCGGTGCCGTCCAGCTTGGTCATGACCAGACCGGTGACGCCCGCCACGTCCTTGAACACCTCGATCTGGTTGAGCGCGTTCTGGCCCGTCGTCGCGTCGAGCACCAGCAGGATGTCATGCGGCGCCTCGGGGTTCAGGCGGCCGAGCACGCGGCGGATCTTGGACAGTTCGTCCATCAACTCGCGCTTGTTCTGGAGACGGCCCGCCGTATCGACGATCAGCACGTCGATGCCGGTCGCGGTCGCCTGCTTCACCGCCTCATAGACGATACCCGCCGCGTCACCGCCTTCCTTGCCCGAGACGATCGGCACACCGACCCGCTCGGCCCAGGTCGCAAGCTGGCCGATCGCGGCGGCGCGGAAGGTGTCGCCCGCCGCCAGCATCACGCCGTAATCCTGCTCCATGAAGAGGTGGGCGAGCTTGGCGATGGTGGTCGTCTTGCCCGATCCGTTGACGCCGATGACCAGGATCACCTGTGGCCGGGGAAAGGCGTCGATCTCCAGCGGGGTGGCGACCTTGGCGAGCGCCTTCTCCACCTCCTCGGCGACGACCAGGCGGATACCCAGTTCCTCCATGTTCCGCTCGAAGCTGCCCTCGGCCAGCCGGGTGCGGATATGGCCCGCCGTCTCGGGACCGAGGTCGGAGGCGATCAGCGCTTCCTCGATCTCGTCCAGCGTGCCCTCGTCGAGCCGCGCGGTGCCGAGGCCCGCCAGATTGCCGACCAGCCGGTCCGAGGTGCGACGGAAACCGCCGAGCAGCTTGTCGTGCCAGGAGGAGGAAGAACTCATGCCAATTGTCCGATCAGATGGGTTTCGGTCGCCGCCGTGACCCGAACGCGGGCGATGCTGCCTGGTTCGGCGGCGGGGGAAAAATGAATGTCGGCGAAGTCGGGCGCGTGGCCGCGGGTGCCGGGCCGCTCGACCAGCACCTCGCGGGTTTCCCCGACTTGGGCCGCCAGCCAGTCGCGACGGCGACGAGCGGCGGCTTCGCGCAGGCGGGCGGCTCGTTCACGGCGGAGCGGATGGCGCACCTGCGGCATCCGTGCGGCGGGCGTGCCGTCACGCGCCGAATAGGGGAAGATGTGCGCATGGACGATGTGGCAGTCGTCGATCAGCGCCAGCGTATCGGCCGCCATCGCCTCATCCTCGGTCGGGAAGCCCGCGATCAGGTCCGCGCCGATCGCGATCTCGGGCCGTGCGGTCAGCAGGCGTTCGACGATCGCGACCGATTGCGCGCGGCTGTGCCGGCGCTTCATCCGCTTGAGGATCAGGTCGTTGCCCGCCTGGAGCGAGAGGTGGAGATGTGGCATCACCCGCGCCTCTCCCGTCACCAGGTCGAACAAACGGTCGTCGATCTCGATCGAATCGAGCGAGGACAGCCGCAGCCGGGGCAAGGCGGGGACATGGGTCAGGATACGCTCGACCAACAGGCCCAGGCTGGGCGCGCCGGGCAGGTCGTGGCCGTAACTGGTCAGGTCGACGCCGGTCAGCACCACTTCCCTGTGCCCCAGTTCGACCGCGCGCACGATCCGCTCGATGACCAGTCCGGCGGGGACCGAGCGGCTGGGCCCTCGTCCGGTCGGGATGATGCAGAAGGTGCAGCTATGGTCGCAGCCATTCTGGACCTCGACAAACGCACGCGCATGGCTCGCAAAGGCGGACACCAGATGCGGCGCGGTTTCCACCACGCGCGACAGGTCGGCGACCAGCATCGGTTCGGCGGAGGCCCAGCTTTCGGGGCGCAGCTTGTCGGCATTGCCCAGCACGCGTGCGACCTCGGGCATGGCGGCGAAGCTGGCCGGATCGATCTGCGCCGCGCATCCCGTCACGACGATCTGCGCATCGGGCCGCGCCCTGGCGGCGCGGCGGATCGCGGCGCGGGTCTGCTTGACGGCTTCGTTGGTGACGGCACAGCTATTGACGACGACCATGTCCTCCCGCCCCGCAGCGAGCGCGCGGATCGTTTCGCTCTCGGCGATGTTGAGGCGACAGCCCAGACTGATGATCTCAGGGCCAGAAAGGGACGACATGACCGCCGATCTAGGGATGGATGAAGCAAGTGTCCACGGACAGGCGCATGCCGTGCTCGACTTCTGGTTCGGACTGGCGCCAGAACGGCATTTCGCCAAGGACGAAGCGCTCGACCGCGAGATTGCCGAGCGGTTCGGGGTACTTCGCGATCAGGTGCTGGCGACCGGGGCGCTCGGCTGGCGGGACGATCCCGACAAGCTGCTCGCGGCGATCCTGTTGCTCGACCAGTTTTCGCCCAACCTGCATCGCGGCTCGGCACAGGCCTTTGCCGCCGATCCGCTCGCGCTGGAACTGTGCCTGTCGGCGATCGATGCGGGATGGGAATATCGCTATCCGCCCGAGCGGCTGGCCTTTGTCTATATGCCGCTGATGCATGCCGAGTCGCGGGCGATGCAGGATCTGAGCGTCGCCAAGTTCGCCGAACTGGGCCGCGAGGACAATCTGTCCTTCGCGCGCGATCACCGTGACGTCATCCGGCTTCATGGTCGGTATCCCAGCCGCAACGAAGCGCTTGGCCGGGCATCGACCGAGGCGGAGCGCGTCTATCTCAGCCGGCCAGACGCGGGCTGGTGAACGGCGGGGCGGGCGCGGCCGCACCCGCCAGCAGGCGCTTTTCGGCCAGCATCTGGCGCACCTGTGCCAGGTCCAGCATCGGGCCGTAGAGCGGTCCCTGGCCGTGCGAACAGCCGATCTCGCGCAGCCGCGCCTCCGTCTCCGCATCGCGCAGCCCCTTGGCGGCGATGGGCAGGTGCAGATTGTCGCCCAGTTGGACGATGGCCGACACGATCGCGCTACAGTCCGGATCGGCGCTCATGTTGCGGATGAAATCGGGATCGATCCGCACCCGGTCGAAGGGCAGGACGCGCAGATGCGCCAGGCTGGACTGGCCACTGCCGAAATGGTCGAGCGCCAGGGCGATGCCCTGATTCTTCAGGCTGGTGACGATCGATTGCGCCAGCGCCAGATTGGCGAACAGCGCATTCTCGGTGATCTCGATCTCCAGGCGGTGCGCCGGAAAGCCGCATTCGGTCAGCGTCTTGATGATCTTCTGCGCCAGCCAGGCATCCTGAAACTGCGACGCGACCATCGGCACGGACAGGATGATCGACGGGTCCCAGTCACGCGCACCCGCCATCGCCTGTCGCATCAGGCTGAGCGTCACTTCGCCCGACAGGCCGCACGCCTCCGCCACCGGCAGGAAGCGATCGGCGGCGATCGGGCCCAGCGTCGGATGCTCCCAATGGCCCGATACCTCGAACCCGGTCAGGCGTCCGGTGCCCAGATCGACCTGCGGCTGGAAGCGGGGGCAGATATCGCTATCCGCCAGAGCGGCACGCAAATCGGTAATGATGACGTTGCGCTCGGCCATCGCGTTTTCCATCGCGGGCTCGAACCACAGGGGCTTGCCGTCGCCGCGCGTCTTGGCGGTGATCAGCGCCAGATCGGCCTGGCGGACCAGCTGGTCGATGGTCGCCTCGCCATGGTCGATCCGGGTCAGGGCGATGGCGGTGCGCGGCGCGAATTCCTGATCGGCGAAGCGAATGGGCTGGCCCAGGCGGATGGCGAGCCGATCCGCCAGCCGGTCGATCCGGTCGCGCGCGCGCGGGTCGAAGGAGAGAAGGCAGCCGAAGCAGTCGCTCTCGAACCGCGCGACGATCGCCTCGGACGGGGCCTCGGCGCGGATCGTCTTGGCGACATGCTGAAGCAGGCTGTCCCCGGCCTCATGGCCGAACGATCCGGCGAAGGCGCGGAACCGGTCGATGTCGAGCAGCAGCAGGGCAACGCCGCGCTTGCGACGCTGCATCGCGTCGATCATCGCCTGCCCGCTGTCATGGAAGAAGCGCCGGTTGACCAGGCCGGTCAGCGGATCGCGCTGATCCGGGGCGGCCCGGTGGCGCAGTTGAAGCGCGGGCAGACGCCAGTAGACGACGGTGGACGCGGTCGCGGCGGTAAAGAGCAACAGCTTGGCGGGTAGATCGAATCCAAGCTCGATCAACAGGATAGCGGCAGCCAATAAGAAGGTGCCGCCCGCCACCGCGACGCCGAGCAGGCGTGCGGAAACATCGGTATTGGCATCGTTCTCGTGCGACCCGGACATAGGGGAAACGGGTCGCATGCGAGGTGTGTACAAGCCGTTAACGGCGCGTCCTGCCGCCCCGTCTCCGCGCCGAGTTGCGGGGTGCGCGGCGGACTTGCGCCGGGCGACCTTTTGCCATAAGAGCCTTCCCCAAGTTCCGTTTCGGAATGTGAAGGTGAAGCGCCCAAGGGTGCACGCTGGCCGGCGAGGTTTCGCCCGCCGGCGCTTTTGCGTTTGGCGGTGCGTCGTTGGTCTTGAGGCCGGGTTGGCCTTCGGGCCGGGTTTTGACGAGGTAAGGCGATGTTCGACAGCTTGAGCGATCGGCTTGGCGGCGTATTCGACCGCCTCCGCGGCCGTGGCGCGCTGACCGAGGCGGATGTCCGCACCGCGATGCGCGAGGTGCGCGTCGCGCTCTTGGAAGCCGACGTCGCGCTGCCCGTAGCGCGCGACTTCGTCGACAAGGTCACCGAACAGGCGATCGGCCAGAACGTCCTGCGCTCGATCACGCCGGGGCAGCAGGTCGTCAAGATCGTCCATGACGCGCTGATCGCGATGCTGGGCGCGGATGCCAGCGAGTTGCTGCTCGACGTCACCCCGCCCGCCGTCGTGATGATGGTCGGCCTCCAGGGCTCGGGCAAGACCACCACCACCGCCAAGATCGCCAAGCGGCTGTCGAGCGGGGCGATGGGCCGCGAGCGCAAGAAGGTGCTGATGGCGTCGCTCGACGTCAATCGCCCGGCGGCACAGGAACAGCTTGCAACGCTGGGCGCGCAGGTCGAGGTGTCGACCCTGCCGATCATCCAGGGACAGCAGCCGGTCGAGATCGCGCGTCGCGCGATGCAGGCCGCCAAGCTCCAGGGCTATGACGTATTGATGCTCGACACCGCCGGTCGTCTGCACGTCGACCAGGCGCTGATGGACGAGATGAAGGCGGTGGCGGAGATTGCCAGCCCTCAGGAAATCCTGCTCGTCGTCGACTCGCTGACCGGCCAGGACGCGGTGAACGTCGCGACCAGCTTCTCGGAGCAGGTGCCGCTGACCGGCGTGGTGCTGACCCGGATGGACGGCGATGCGCGCGGTGGTGCGGCGCTGTCGATGCGTGCGGTCACCGGCAAGCCCATCAAGTTCGCCGGTGTCGGCGAAAAAATGGATGCGCTGGAGGCCTTTCACCCCGAACGGGTTGCGGGCCGTATCCTGGGCATGGGCGACGTCGTCAGCCTCGTCGAGCGCGCGGCGGAGTCGATCCAGCAGGAAGACGCCGAGCGCATGGCCAAGAAGATGGCCAAGGGTCAGTTCGACATGGACGACCTGCGCGGCCAGCTTCAACAGATGCGCCGGATGGGTGGCCTGGGCGCGCTGGCGGGCATGATGCCGGGCATGAAGAAGGCGCAGAACGCGCTGGCCGATGCCGGTGGCGACAAGATCCTGCTCCGCATGGATGCGATCATCACCTCGATGACGCCCAAGGAGCGCGGAAAGCCCGAACTGATCAACGCCAAGCGCAAGATCCGCATCGCCAAGGGCTCCGGCACCACGGTGCAGGACGTGAACAAGCTCCTGAAGATGCATCAGGAAATGTCCACGGCGATGAAGAAGATCAAGAAGATGGGCGGCATCAAGGGGATGATGTCCATGCTTGGCAAGGGCGGCCTCGGCGGCCTGGGCAATGCGCTGGGCGGTCCGCAGATGGGCGAAATGCTCAACAAGGCGGGCGGCGGTGGCGGGCTTCCCGGCCTTGGCGGCATGGGCGCGGGCGGCGGCAAGCTGCCCGACGGCATGCCCAAGCTGCCCCCCGGCTTCGAAAATCTCCTGAAGAAGAAATAACCCCCGCGCCGGACGGAATGCCGGTGATTTTGAACGTTTTACATCAAGGACTAGAATATGGCTCTCAGCATTCGTCTGTCGCGTGGTGGCTCGAAGAAGCGCCCTTACTACCGCATCGTGGTGGCCGACGCCCGTGCGCCGCGCGACGGCAAGTTCATCGAGAAGATCGGCAACTACAACCCGCTGCTCGCCAAGGACAATGACCAGCGCGTGCAGCTCGACGCCGAGCGCGCGAAGCACTGGCTGGCCAATGGCGCGCAGCCGACCGACCGCGTCGCCCGCTTCCTGGACGCCGCCGGTGTCCGTGAGCGCGCCGCGCGCAACAACCCGAACAAGGCGAAGCCCGGCGAAAAGGCCACCGAGCGCGCCGAAGAGCGTGCCGAGAAGCTGAAGGCCGCTCAGGAAGCCGCCAACGCTCCGGCCGAAGAAACCGCCGAGGCGTAATCGCTTCTCGCCTCGTGCGGGGCCCGGTCGATCGCGATCGGGCTTACGCAAGGCACCGGAACAGGGGTCATGCGTTTCTTCAAGTCATTGGCTTGAGAGGATAAGCGCATGACCCCGCCGACCGAACCCGATCCCCGGACCGCACCCGACGATCATGACGACGCGACCAACCAAGGCGTCTCCGCGCCAGATCCCGCCGAAGGCGCAGACGACGCGCCCGCCGAAGGCGGCGGCGACAGCCCCGACGGAGACGGCGATTCGCCCAACGGGTGAGCCGCGCGTCACGCTGGCAGTGATCATCGGCGCGCATGGCATTGCGGGCGAGGTTCGGCTCAAGGTTTTTGCCGACGATCTGTCGGACTATCGCTCGTTCAATGACGGCGCGCTGACGATGAGGTCGGCGCGTGATGGCTCGAACGGCGTCATCGCGCGATTCGCCGAAGTAACCGACCGCAATGCCGCCGAGGCGCTGCGTGGCACCGAACTGACCGTGCCGCGCTCGGCGCTCCCTCCTCTCGACGAGGGGGAATATTATCATGCCGACATCATCGGCCTGCCCGCCATCGCCAGCGACGGCGAGGAATTGGGCCATGTCGCCCTGATCGAGAATTTCGGCGCGGGCGACGTGCTCGAGATCGAACGGCCCGATGGTCGCCGCTTCATGGTGCCGATGAATGCGCAGGCGGTTCCCGAATGGGATCGGGACCGTTTGATCGTGGAGCGTGCCTTCATCGCCTGATCGGGCGTTGCTCGTTCAACAGGTTGCGGATCGTCGTCGCGGCGACGCCTGCCTCGCCCATGGCGTGGCTGATCTGGTCCAGCCCCTTCACCACATCCCCAGCCGCGAACAGGCCGGGGACGGACGTCCGCTGGTGGTCGTCCACCTCCAGGCATCCGCTGGGGTCCGCCTTCGCCCCCGCCGACACCGCCAGTTCCGACCGGATGCGCGACCCCATCGCCGGATAGACGCTGTCGAAATCCATCCGCCCGCTCGCCGTGTCGAGCGCGATCCGGTCGCCTTCGATCGCCCAGCCGCCGCAGGGGCCATCGACCCGGCCTATGCCCGCGTCATCCAAGGCTTTCGCGCATCCGGGATCGAGGTCGTGCGCCGCATCGGGCGCGATCAGCGTCACGTCGCGAGTATAGCCGCGCAGGAACAGCGCCTCGCGCATGCCATGGTCGCTGGTGCCGATTACCCCGACCCGCTTGTCGGTGACCTCATAGCCGTCGCAGACCGGGCAATAGCGGATCAGGCCGCGTTCCAGCGCCGGGTCATGCACCTCGGGCAGCA
This sequence comes from Sphingomonas sp. 2378, assembly GCF_038084995.1. Lineage (NCBI taxonomy): Bacteria > Pseudomonadati > Pseudomonadota > Alphaproteobacteria > Sphingomonadales > Sphingomonadaceae > Sphingomonas > Sphingomonas sp. 2378. Next base: position 41,163 of record NZ_JAXCMJ010000005.1, on the reverse strand, counting down.
GGTGCCTGGGGCGGTGGTTGACCACGCCGGTCGCCAGCAACACGGTTCGCGTCCTATGCTCCCGCTCATCGGTTGCGATGCGGAAACGCCCGTCTTCGGGATGGATCGCCGTCACGCGGTGCGGCGTACAATGCGCGCCATAGAGCCGCGCCTGCTCATGCATCCGCGACAACAGCGCCTTGCCGCTGATCCCCTCGGGGAAACCGGCATGATTGTGCGTACAGGGGATCATCGCGGCGCGGCTCGACCCGCTGTCGAACATATGGATACGCAGGTGATAGCGGGCGAGATAGATGGCCGCCGTCAGTCCCGCCGGTCCCGCCCCGATGATGATGCAATCGTCCATGGCGGGGCAAAGCGTGAGGGCGGCCGGTGTTCCCTGGCGTTTCGCGTCGGATCATGTATATACGCGATGTATATACGGAGGCGATATGGGCAAGGATTATCAGGCGAAGGTCTTCCGCTCGGGCAATTCGCTCGCATTGCGCCTGCCCGCCGCGCTGGGGTTGACCGAGGGGACGGAGATGACCCTGCGGGAAGAGCAGGGGCGTTATGTGTTCGAGCCGGTCCAGGCGCCCCGCAAGACGATCGACCTGACGGGCATCGCGGGTTCGATGCCGTGGTTGAAGCCGATCGAGCGTGAGGACTTCGAAATGGAGCCCCGCGTGCTGGACTGGGATGGAAAGCTGCTGGGTCGTGAGTGAACCGCGCTATCTGCTCGATTCCAATATCTGTATCTATGTCTTGCGCGATGCGACCGGCCGCGTGGCGCAGCGGCTCTCGAGCTGTGAGCCAGGCAGCGCGGTTGCCTCGGCGATTACCTACGCCGAGATCATGCGGGGACTAGGGAACCATAGCGGAGATGCGATCGATGCGTTCGATCGGCTCTTCGAACGCATCCCCATATTGCCGTTCGACCAACGTGCGGCGTCCGCCTATGCGGTGATTCCGTTCAGGCGGGGGCGGTTCGATCGGCTGATTGGAGCACACGCCGTGGCCACCGGACTAACACTTGTGACGAATAACGAAGCCGACTTTGCCGACATCCCCGGCCTGACCATCGAGAACTGGACGCTGTGACCTTCCGCGCGACGATATTGACGCTCTACCCGGAGATGTTTCCCGGACCGCTTGGCGCTTCGCTGGCGGGGCGGGCGCTGCGCGAGGATCGCTGGGCGCTGGAGACGGTGCAGATCCGGGACTTCGCCACCGACAAGCATCGCTCGGTCGACGACACACCCGCAGGGGGCGGGGCGGGCATGGTGCTGCGCGCCGATGTGCTGGCGGCGGCGGTGGATTCGGTCGCCGACGACCGGCCCGTTCTGGCGATGACGCCGCGTGGGCGCCCCCTGACCCAGCCGCGCGTCCGCGAACTGGCGGCGGGGCCAGGCGTCACCGTGCTGTGCGGTCGGTTCGAGGGATTCGACGAGCGGCTGTTCGAGGCGCGCGGCATCGAACAGGTGTCGATTGGCGACTATATCCTGTCGGGCGGCGAGATGGGGGCGCTGGTGCTGCTCGACGCTTGCGTTCGGCTGCTTCCCGGCGTAATGGGCGCGGCTTCCAGTGGAGTCGAGGAAAGCTTCGAAAGCGGCCTTCTCGAATATCCGCAATATACCCGACCCGCTGAGTGGGAAGGGCGCATGATCCCTGAAGTGCTGCGATCGGGGGATCATGCGAAAATCGCGGCCTGGCGTCATGCCCGGGCTTGCGAGGATACACGGTCAAGGCGGCCGGACCTTTGGGAACGTCATGAGGGCGTTCGGGTCGGTCGCCCTCTGGCGCGCGGCGACGATTGAGGAATAGTGTCATGAACGTGATCCAGCAGATCGAAGCTGAGCAGATCGCCAAGTTCAACGAGACGAAGAAGATCCCGGAATTCCGCCCCGGCGACACGCTGAAGGTCGGTGTGAAGGTCGTCGAAGGCGAGCGTACCCGCGTCCAGTTCTATGAGGGCGTCTGCATCGCCCGCTCGAACAAGGGCATGGGCTCGTCCTTCACCGTCCGCAAGATCTCCTTCGGTGAGGGCGTTGAGCGCGTCTTCCCGCTCTACTCGCCGAACGTCGACTCGATCGATGTCGTCCGCAAGGGCGCCGTGCGTCGCGCGAAGCTCTATTATCTGCGTGGTCGCACCGGCAAGTCGGCGCGTATCGCCGAGCGTCGCGATCCGCGTCCGGCCAAGGCCACCGCAGCCGCCGAGTAATCGGGGCTACGGACCCCGGCGGTTCGACAGGGAAGGGGCGGTGGCACCAGGCGGTGCCGCCGCCCTTTTCTTTGGGATATGCCCCGAACCGCATCCGGCATCATGGCGCGCAGCATCGGTGGTCTTCCCATGCACTTCGACTTCGCTCAGTGCGAACGGAGGGCAGGGGGACTGGCAGGCGTGTGACCGGGGAGGGGCTCATCCCCAATCCCCGTTCAGCCTGAGGGAAGTCGAAGGCCGAGGGACGAACTGGCCTCAGGGCTTGGTAAGAGCTGAAGCGTGGCCTGATGAATGCCCTCAGACAGAACGCGGGGAAGAGGGGCCTCACCCCCCGAAATTGATCAACCACACCTTGGGTTCGCCGGTCGGCTTGGGCTTGCCGTCCAGGCGTTTGGCGGTGATCAGGCGGACGGGTTGGAGGATCATCTGCCCCTTCATCGCGTCCATGCCGCCCCCCGATGGCTTGGCGAGGATCTTCTTGACCGTCTCCATACCTGCGACCACCCGCCCGAACGCGGCATAGCCCGGATAGCCCGGCCGTGCGTCCATGCCCGGGGTCGGGCCGACGGTGATGAAGAAGTTGCCGCCCGCCGATTTGGGCGACTGGCCCCGCGCCATCGAGATGGTGGCGTCGAGATGCTTGATCCCCGTCTGCGCCGTGGTCTCCAGCGGGAAGGGAGGCAGGATACGGCGTGCATCGGTTCGAATGCCGCCCTGGACGAACCCCTGTTTCGGGTTCCGCTTGTCGCGTGCGGCACGGTAGAAGACCGTGCCGTCGAACCGCCCGTCATCGACATAGGCGAGGAAATTGGCGCTGGTCGCGGGCGCATGACGCGTGTCGAGCGCAACGACGATCGGGCCTTCCGAGGTATTGAGCTGGACCCGGACATAGCCGGGGCGGGGGACATTCTGATTGGCGGGCGCGGCTGCGGTCAACAGCGCGAGGAGGGGCAACGCATACTTCATGCGCGTCCGATTACCCTTTCCGACGGCGATTGTGGAGGGGCGGCCTGACCGGGAATTCACCGACCCGACACGCCGTGGATACGGCGCAAGGCCGAGGATGGAAGCAAAGGATGGGTTAGGGAGACAGGACATGCGGTCGCTTCGGGTCTTGGCCTTATCGGTCTGCGTCATCACGGCGCCGGTCGCAGCGCATCCCCCTCAGCCCTTTGACCAGGGTGACCAACCGATCACGCCCGAGCGTCTCCAGGCTGCGGCGGTGCTCGTCACCCCGGTTACGCAAGGAGACGCGAAAAGTGTGGAAGCGCCGTTCCTGGCCATGGGCAAAGAGGAGTTCGCCAGGGGGATCGCCGGGCTCCCTGCGCCGCAGCAGGCCAGAGCGGCCAGGGACTTCGACGCGGCCTTCGATAAGGTCTGGCAGCGCAATGTGCGGCGAGCGCATGATGATCTGGTCCGCTATTACGCCGCGAACCTGAGCGATGCCGAGATCGCCACGCTGACTGCCTTTTTCGCGACAGGCATCGGCTACCGGCAATTCCATCATCGCGAACCGCTGACCGCCGAGGATCGTCAGGCGTTCAAGCAAGCGATGACGCAGCGGCCCGAGGTCGCCAAATGGGTCAAGCTCGGGATGGATATGTTCCAGAAGGAAATTGCCGAATTCCGACCGCGACTGATCGCAGTGCGCAGTGATTTGAATGCCGAGCTATGCCCGCGACTGGCGCGTGATCGCATTCCCGTCTCGATATGTCCGCCGATCCGGTCGGGTCGTCAGGGCAACTGAAACCCGCCGCCCCAACCCCCGCCGCCGCGGGAATGAAAAAGCCGCCGATCCTTCGACCGGCGGCTTTTTCGATCAGCATTCGCTACGATCTTATTGATCGAGGAAGCTGCGCATCTTGCGGCTGCGGCTGGGGTGCTTCAGCTTGCGGAGCGCCTTGGCCTCGATCTGGCGGATACGTTCGCGCGTCACCGAGAACTGCTGGCCGACCTCTTCCAGCGTGTGGTCGGTGTTCATCCCGATCCCGAAGCGCATACGCAGCACGCGTTCCTCGCGCGGGGTGAGCGAGGCCAGGACGCGGGTGACCGTTTCCTTCAAATTCGCCTGAATCGCCGCATCCACCGGGATGACCGCATTCTTGTCCTCGATGAAGTCGCCCAGATGCGAATCCTCCTCGTCGCCGATCGGCGTTTCGAGCGAGATCGGCTCCTTGGCGATCTTCATCACCTTGCGCACCTTCTCCAGCGGCATGGAGAGGCGCTCGGCCATCTCCTCCGGGGTCGGTTCGCGGCCCTGCTCGTGCAGGAACTGGCGGCTGGTGCGGACCAGCTTGTTGATCGTCTCGATCATATGGACCGGGATACGAATGGTCCGCGCCTGGTCCGCGATCGAGCGGGTGATCGCCTGGCGAATCCACCAGGTGGCGTAGGTGCTGAACTTGTAGCCGCGGCGATATTCGAACTTATCGACCGCCTTCATCAGGCCGATATTGCCCTCCTGGATCAAATCCAGGAATTGCAGGCCGCGATTGGTGTATTTCTTGGCGATGGAGATGACGAGGCGCAGGTTCGCCTCGACCATTTCCTTCTTGGCGATCCGCGCCTCGCGCTCGCCCTTCTGCACCATGTTCACGATGCGGCGGAATTCGGTCAGCGCCATGCCGGTCTGCTGCGAAATCTCGGCGATCTCGCTGCGGATGCGGTCGACGGTCGCGGCTTCGTTGGAGGCGAAGTTACCCCACTTCTTGTCGAGCCCACGCACGGTATCGAGCCAGTTCTCGTCCAGTTCATGGCCCAGATAGCGGTCGAGGAAGTCCTTGCGGTTGACCTTGTGCCGCTCCGCCAGGCGCAGCATCTGGCCGCCCAAGGCGGTCAGGCGGCGGTTGAAGGCGTAAAGCTGATCGACCAGGAATTCGATCTTGGCGTTGTGGAACTGGACGCTCTCGACCTCGGCGGTCAGTTCTTCGCGCAGCTTGTGGTACTTGCGCTCGTCCGCCGCCGACAGTTCGCCGCCCAGCGCCATCGACTCCAGGCGCTGCTGCTGGATCTTCGAGAATTTCTTGTAGATCGAGGTGATGTTGGCGAACTTCTCCAGTGCCTGCGGCTTGAGCGTCTCCTCCATCTGGGCGAGGCTGAGGGTGTTGTCCTCTTCCTCGTCCTCGGCGCGCGGGCCACGGCGTTCGCCGCCCTCGCCATCCTCGTCATCGACCGAGGGTTCCTCGGGCTCTTCTTCTTCCTTGAACTGCGGACCGGCGTTCTTGGCGCTGATCTCGCCATTGTCGTCCTCGTCCTCCTCGCCCAGATTTTCCGGGCCGGCGTCCTTGGACAGCATGGCGTCGAGATCCAGGATCTCGCGAAGCTGCATCGTGCCTTCGTTCAGCGCGGTCGACCAGTCGATGATCGCGTTGAAGGTAATCGGGCTTTCGCACAGCCCCAGGATCATGGTGTCGCGACCCGCCTCGATCCGCTTGGCGATGGCGATTTCGCCCTCGCGCGACAGCAGTTCGACCGCGCCCATCTCGCGCAGGTACATGCGGACCGGATCGTCGGTGCGATCGACGGTTTCCTTCTTCTTCGCCTCAGGCTGAGGCCCGGCATCGGCGTCGCCGTCCGTGGTCTCGGCGTCGTCGGCCTCTTCCTCGGTTTCGCCGTCCTCGCCCTGTTCCTCATTCTCGACGATATTGACGCCCATCTCGTTGAGGGCGGCCATGATATCCTCGAGCTGATCCGAAGACATCTGGTCCTGCGGCAACGCTTCGTTCAACTGGTCGTAGGTGATGTAGCCGCGCTTCTTGGCGCGCGCGATCAGCTTCTTGATCGACGCTTCGTTGAGGTCGATCAGCGGCGCATCGCCCGTTTCCGTGGTATCGGTCGTATCCGCCGCCATATTCGCCTTCGCCATCAAATGCCCTCGGGTCTCAATGCCCGGCCTCTGTCACACCGCTTGCCGATCATGCAAGCGGGTGAGAGGGCCATGCGTAATTTTCCAGTGTGGACGCAACGCGCCCAATATGCCCCGGATATGGGGCGCGGGGTGGCCTGTATCAAGCGGCCTCCCCGGCTTGCTTGTCGGCCAGATCGCGGGCCGCCTCCAGCCAGCGATAGAGCTGGTCCAGCGATTGCGCGTGCGCCGCATGGCACCGCGTCTGCTCGGCGAAGCGATCCTCGGTCATGTCGGACTGGAACGCCTGCACCGCGCGCTCGCGATTGGTGCGCGTCTCGCTTTCCTCCAGCATCACCTCGATGACCTTTTCCAGATCGCGCACGGCGATGGCGGGATCGCTGGCCTTGCTGAAGAAGCTGAACGCCAGGTCGCGGGTATAGTCGCGCGCGTCGATCGGGTGGACGTCGGTGGTCGCCATGATCTGTTCGATCAGGCTTTCCGCCTCGGCCGCGTCCTTCCGCGACAGATGCGGGTCGCTGACCGCCGCGTCGAGCAGATGGTGCCGCCAGGCGTTGAGATAGCGGTCGCCCATGTCCAATCGGCTGAGTTCGTCCATGTACCGGCACAATACATGCGGATAGCGCATCAGCCCCAGCAGCACCGCGCGTTTCAGGCTGTATTCGACCCCGCGCCCGACATGGCGATTGGCTTCGGCCACCGCCTGATGCACCGCCGCCGCATTGACCCGACGGATGCCGAAAATGTCGAAATAGCGCGACATCATCGCGCGCTTATATTCGTAGGCCAGATCCTTGTGCGGGATCTGCTGCGCCAGTTCCTCCAGCCGCTGTTTCAGCGCGGCGCGGCCCTCGGGCGTGTCGGTCTGGGCCTGGGCGATCTCGGACTGCCAGAGCAGGTCGCTGAGCGGGGTGGCGCGGGCCAGCACCGCCTCGAACCCCGCCGCGCCCTTTTCCTGGACCAGATCGTCGGGATCTTGGCCCTGGGGCAGGGTGACGAAGGACAGGCTGCGACCCGGCTGGAGCAGCGGCAGCGCCCGGTGCGCGGCGCGGATCGCGGCCTTTTGTCCCGCCGCGTCGCCGTCGAAGCAGAGCGTCGGCACATCGACCATCCGCCACAACCGCTCAAGCTGATGCTCGGTCAGCGCGGTGCCGAGCGGCGCGACCGCTTCCTCGATCCCGGCCTGGGCGAGCGCGATCACGTCCATATAGCCCTCGACCACCAGCACGCGGCCGGACTTGCGCACGGCGGGCGCGGCGCGGTCGAGATTGTAGAGCGTGCGCCCCTTGTCGAAGAGGGGCGTGTCGGGCGAGTTGAGGTATTTGGGCTCGCCCTCGCCGATGATCCGGCCGCCGAACGCGATCACTCGCCCGCGCGCGTCGCGGATCGGGATCATCAACCGGCCGCGAAACCGGTCGTAAGGGTCCTTGCCATCGACCTTGATGAGCAGCCCGCACTCGATCAGCGCCGGATCGCCATAGTCCTTCAGCGCGGCCTTCAGCTTGCCCCGGCTGTCCGGCGCGAAGCCCAGGCCGAAGGTGCGCGCCGTCTCGGACGTGACGCGGCGGCGTTCGAGGAGGTTGCGCGCGTCACCGCCCGACAGCCCGCCCAGTTGTTCGGAAAACCACGACGCGGCATCGGCCATCGCGTCGTGCAGGCCCTTGGCCCGCTCGGCCTTTTGCGCGGCGCGGCGGTCCTGCGCGGGCATGTCGAGCCCGGCCGCCTGCGCCAGTTCCTTGACCGCGTCGATGAAGGGCAGGCCGCGCTGGTCGGTCATCCAGCGAATGGCATCGCCATGCGCCGAACAGCCGAAACAATGGTAGAAGCCCTTGTCGTCGTTGACGTAGAAGCTGGGCGTCTTCTCGTTATGGAAGGGGCAGCAGCCCTTATATTCCCGGCCAGCCTTTTGCAGCTTCACCGTCTTGCCGATCAGCGCCGACAGACTGGTCCGAGCGCGTAGCTCGTCAAGGAATTGCGGGGTCAGGCTCATGGCGTCCGCGCGATTATAATGTGTAGCGGGAAAGGGGTGTTTTGGCAAGGGTCAGGGTGTTGTGGATGGTCCGGGATAGCCCTCCCCCAGCCCCTCCCGCTTGCGGGAGGGGAGTTGTTCAGGCTGTCCGACCGCGGCTTGCGCTTCCCCTCCCGCAGGCGGGAGGGGATTGAGGGGAGGGCCTATCCGCGAGCGTTCGCTCGATGGTCGCGACGACGCCATCGAGGTTGCCCAGAACATCGTTGTTCCAGAAGCGGATGACGCGCCAGCCCTGTACTTCGAGGTAGCGGGTCCGGGCTTCGTCGTAGGCGGCGCGCTCGCCGTGCTAGCCGCCATCGACTTCGACGACGAGCTTTTCGGAGCGGGCGGCGAAGTCGGCGATGTACGGACCTATAGTGACCTGTCGGTTGAAGCGGACGCCTGAAACCTGACGGCGGGATAGCACCCGCCATAACCTTCGCTCCGCATCGGTCGGGTTCAGGCGGAGTTCTCGAGCGCGCTTCGTAGGGCGGTTTTCGCGGAAAGGCCGCAGGCCCTCCCCTCGGTCCCCTCCCGCCTGCGGGAGGGGATGCGTTTGTGGTGGAGGGCAGTCCTCGCCTCCGAGCGTTACGGGCTCCCCTCCCGCAGGCGGGAGGGGTTGGGGGAGGGGACTCCGCTCGCGATCAATCCGATCCACCCGCCCCACGCCCCCAGTCACATCACGCCAGCGAAGCCTTCACCAGCCCGCTCGCCTTGCTCATGTCCAGCACGGCCGCATGGCGCGCCTTCAACTCCGCCATCACCCGGCCCATATCCTTCATCCCCGACGCGCCGATCTCCGCCTTGATCGCCTCGATCGCGGACCTCGTCTCGTCCTCGGTCAGCGTCTGCGGCAGGAAGCGCTCGATCACCGCGACCTCGGCCTTTTCGGCATCGGCCAGTTCCTGGCGGCCGCCCTGTTCGTACATGGCGATCGATTCGCGGCGCTGCTTGACCATTTTTTGCAGCACTTCGATCACGACCATGTCGTCATCGGCGGGCGCGGTCCCGGTGCGGAGTTCGATGTCGCGGTTCTTGATGGCGGCCTGGATCAGGCTGATCGCCGCGCGGCTTTCCTTGTCGCCAGCCTTCATGGCGGCCACCTGCGCGGCCTTGATGTCGTCGCGAATCATGTTTCGTCCGTCTTGTCTGAAAGGCGGGGACGATAGCCGATCGAAGCAATTCCGTGAACCGGTTGACGGATGGCTCCCCGGTGTCTAGCGGACGCCACTTAGCGACATTGCAGACATTTTAAGCAGGAGTGCCCGCCGATCATGGCCGACGCCAAGCCATTCGCCATGCCCGAAAAGCCTGAAGGCGCCACGGGTGTTCTCGTTCTGGCGAACGGAGACGTGTTGTGGGGGCGCGGTTTCGGCGTCGAGGGTGATGCCGTCGGAGAGGTGTGCTTCCACACCGCGATGACCGGCTATCAGGAGATCATGACCGACCCGTCCTTCGCCGGGCAGATCATCACCTTCACCTTCCCGCATATCGGCAATGTCGGCGCGAACCCCGACGATATCGAGGCGGACGCGCCGCACGCGCTGGGCATGATCGTCCGCGAGGATCCGACCGCCCCGTCCAATTTTCGCGCGATGGAAAATCTCGCCGGGTGGATGGCGCGGCACAACCGCATCGGCCTGGCGGGCATCGACACCCGCGCGCTGACCCGCCGCATCCGCGCCGCCGGTGCGCCCAACGGCGTAATCGCGCATTCGGCTTCGGGCGAGTTCGACATCGCCGCGCTGCTGGAGAAGGCGAAGGCCTGGCCGGGCTTGGAGGGCATGGACCTCGCCAAGGACGTGTCGACCGAGCTGCATTATGGCTGGGGTGAAACCCGCGAGGGTGGCCTGTGGCGGCTGGGCTTCGGCTATGCCGGGGCCGAGGGCGAGAACCGCCCGCACGTCGTCGCGATCGATTATGGCAGCAAGCACAACATCTTCCGCAACCTGGTTCAGGCCGGGGCGAAGGTGTCGGTGGTCCCCGCCACCGCGTCCTATGAGGATGTGATGGCGCTGAACCCGGACGGCATCTTCCTGTCCAACGGCCCCGGCGATCCGGCGGCGACCGGCGAATATGCGGTGCCGGTGATCCGCCAGCTGCTCGACACGGGCAAGCCGCTGTTCGGTATCTGCCTGGGCCACCAGCTTCTGGGCCTGGCGGTCGGCGCCAAGACCACCAAGATGCACCAGGGGCATCGCGGCGCGAACCACCCGGTCAAGCGCCTGTCCGACGGTCTGGTCGAGATCACCAGCATGAACCACGGCTTCGCGGTCGAGCGCGAGACGCTGCCTGCGAACGCGCGGGAGACTCATGTGTCGCTGTTCGACGGGTCGAATGCGGGGCTTGAACTGACCGACCGCCCGGCCTTCTCGGTCCAGTACCACCCCGAAGCCTCGCCGGGGCCGCAGGACAGCTTCTATCTGTTCGAGCGGTTCGTGGGGTCGTTGGAGAGGGCTAAGTGAAGCAGCTTTCGTTTGACGCGCTTCAACAGGTCGCGCTTTATGAATTATATATGTCAACTGTAATGGACGGAATTCAGTTCATTACTGCGGATCAGCTTTGTGAGCGTGCTGGATGTACCAAAGGGTACCTGCTTACCGCTTTGACAGAGCTTGAGGAGCGTACGTTTGTAAAGTACAATTCCACCGCTACGTCTAGGTCTTCATCCATCACGCCGAATGGCATTCGATATGTGGAAAAAGGCCTGATTGATCCCAAGAATGTATTTTCGCAAATTCGAGATCAGCGCGAAAAATATGACGAGGAGCGGACGATTGTAGTTCGCTCAGTACCAGCGTCTGATCGGATCGTGCGCCTGGACCACAACAATCCTCAAGTTGAGGAGATGGTGGCGACCGTCCAAGACCTTAAAGTCAAAATTCGGATGGGCAATGACCTTGGCGATTTGACAGCTGAGGAAGCGCAGGCGGCTGCTCAAGAGGTAGAACAGATTGAACTTGCGTTGAAGGGTGAGTTTGTTCGGCCTGAACAGATTGCGGCATTCGCTCGCAAAAGTTTGAAGTGGATAGGTGATAAGGCTGCTGGAGCCGCAGTAGGCAAGGCAGCGCTAGCGCTACTCGCCATGATCGCAGCTTTTTTTGGAATTGATTGGTAACATGCCAAAACGCACCGACATCTCCTCCATCCTCGTCATCGGCGCGGGGCCCATCGTCATCGGTCAGGCGTGCGAGTTCGACTATTCGGGCACGCAGGCGATCAAGGCCCTGAAGGAAGAGGGCTATCGCATCGTCCTGGTCAATTCCAACCCGGCGACGATCATGACCGATCCCGAGTTGGCCGACGCGACCTATGTCGAGCCGATCACGCCCGCCGTCGTCGCCAAGATCATCGAGAAGGAGCGCCCCGACGCGGTCCTCCCGACCATGGGCGGCCAGACCGCGTTGAACACCGCGCTGGCGCTGTTCGAGGACGGCACGCTGGAGAAGTTCGGCGTCCAGATGATCGGTGCCGATGCCGAGGCGATCGACAAGGCCGAGGATCGCCAGAAGTTCAAGGCGGCGATGGAGAAGATCGGGCTGGAATCCGCCCGCTCGGCCATCGCGCACACCGAAGCGGAGGCGCTGGAGGGGCTGGAGAAGGTCGGCCTGCCCGCCATCATCCGCCCCAGCTTCACGCTGGGCGGCACCGGCGGCGGCGTCGCGTATAACCGCGAGGAATTCATCGCGATCGTCCGCGCCGGGCTCGACGCCTCGCCGACGACCGAGGTGCTGATCGAGGAATCGCTCCTCGGTTGGAAGGAATATGAGATGGAGGTCGTGCGCGATCGCAACGACAACTCCATCATCATCTGCTCGATCGAGAATATCGATCCGATGGGCGTCCACACCGGCGACTCGATCACCGTCGCGCCCGCGCTGACCCTGACCGACAAGGAATATCAGATCATGCGCAACGCCAGCCTGGCGGTGCTGCGCGAGATCGGCGTGGAGACGGGCGGCTCGAACGTGCAGTTCGCGGTCAACCCGAAGGACGGCCGCCTGATCGTCATCGAGATGAACCCGCGCGTGTCGCGTTCCTCGGCGCTGGCGTCGAAGGCGACCGGCTTCCCGATCGCCAAGGTCGCGGCCAAGCTGGCGGTCGGCTATACGCTGGACGAGATCGAGAACGACATCACCGGCGCGACCCCGGCCTCGTTCGAACCGACGATCGACTATGTCGTCACCAAGATTCCGCGCTTCGCCTTCGAGAAGTTCAAGGGCTCGGAGCCCGTGCTGTCGACCGCGATGAAGTCGGTCGGCGAGGTGATGGCGATCGGCCGCAACATCCATGAATCGATGCAGAAGGCGCTGCGCGGCCTGGAGACGGGCCTGAGCGGCTTCAACAATGTCGAGCATCTGGCGGGCGCGCCGCGTGCCGAGATCGAGGCGGCCTTGGCCAAGGCGACCCCCGACCGGCTGCTGGTTGCGGCGCAGGCGCTGCGCGAAGGCTTCACCGTCGCCGAGGTCCATGCGATCGCGAAATATGATCCCTGGTTCCTGGAGCGGATCGCCGAGATCGTCGCGGCCGAGAATGAGGTCATGGAGAACGGCCTGCCGCAGGACGCGGCCGGTATGCGCCGCCTGAAGGCGATGGGCTTTTCCGACAAGCGGCTCGCTTATCTGGCGCTGCAATCGGCGAATCTGCGCGGCATGGATCGCGGCATCGCGCGCGGTTCGGGCCTGATCCACGAAGTCGTCAAGATGATGACCGGCGGCGTCACCGAGCAGGAGGTGCGCGAGCATCGCCTGAAGCTGGGCGTGCGTCCGGTCTTCAAGCGGATCGACACCTGCGCCGCCGAATTCGACGCCAAGACGCCGTATATGTACTCGACCTATGAAGCCCCGACCTTCGGTGAGCCGGAGGACGAGGCGGTGCCCAGCGATCGGAAGAAGATCGTCATTCTGGGCGGCGGTCCGAACCGGATCGGGCAGGGGATCGAGTTCGACTATTGCTGCTGCCATGCCTGCTTCGCGCTGGCGGATGCGGGCTATGAGACGATCATGGTCAACTGCAACCCGGAAACGGTCAGCACCGACTATGACACCTCGGACCGTCTCTATTTCGAGCCGCTGACCGCCGAGGACGTGCTGGCGATCCTCGACGTCGAGAAGTCGAACGGCGAACTGGTCGGCGTGATCGTGCAGTTTGGCGGCCAGACCCCGCTGAACCTCGCCCGCGCGCTGGAAGCGGCTGGCATCCCGATCCTGGGCACCAGCCCCGACGCGATCGATCTGGCCGAGGACCGCGAGCAGTTCGCCGCTCTGGTCGACAAGCTCAAGCTGCTCCAGCCCAAGAACGGCATCGCGCGCAGCCGCGAGGAGGCGCTGATCGTCGCCGAGCGGGTGGGCTATCCGGTGCTGATGCGCCCCAGCTTCGTGTTGGGCGGCCGCGCCATGGAGATCGTCGACGGCCCGCAGCAGCTTGAGGATTATATCCAGACGGCGGTGCAGGTGTCGGGCGACGCGCCCGTTCTGATCGACCAGTATCTGCGCGACGCCATCGAGGTGGACGTGGACGCGATCTGCGACGGCGACCAGGTCGTCGTGGCGGGTGTGCTCCAGCATATCGAGGAAGCGGGCGTCCATTCGGGCGACTCGGCCTGCTCGCTGCCGCCCTACAGCCTGTCGGCGGAGATCATCGCCGAGATCGAGCGTCAGACCGAGGCGCTGGCGCGCGGCCTGAACGTGCGCGGCCTGATGAACATCCAGTTCGCGGTGAAGGACGGTCAGGTCTATCTGATCGAGGTCAATCCCCGCGCCAGCCGCACGGTGCCCTTCGTCGCCAAGGCGATTGGCACCCCCATCGCCAAGATCGCCGCGCGCGTCATGGCGGGCGAGAAGCTGGCCGACCTGCCGCCGATCGACCGCCACATCGATTATTATGCGGTCAAGGAAGCGGTATTCCCCTTTGCGCGCTTCCCCGGCGTCGATCCGGTGCTGTCGCCGGAAATGAAGTCGACGGGCGAGGTCATGGGCATCGACCCCGACTTCACCACCGCCTTCGCCAAGTCGCAGCTTGGCGCGGGCACCGTCCTGCCGACCGAGGGCGCGGTGTTCATCAGCGTCAAGGACGGCGACAAGCCGCATATCGTCCCCGCCGCCAAGATGCTGTCGGAGGCGGGCTTCGCGATCGTCGCGACCGACGGCACCGCCGATTATCTCGACCGGGCCGGTGTCACGGTCGAGAAGATCAACAAGGTCGCACAGGGACGGCCCCATATCGTCGACCGGATCAAGGATGGCGGCATCACCCTGATCTTCAACACGACCGAGGGGTGGCAGAGCCTGAAGGACTCGAAACCGATCCGTCAGGCGGCGCTGGGGCAGAAGATTCCCTATTTCACCACGGCGCCCGCCAGCATCGAAGCGGCGAAGGCGATTGCGGCGGCGGGCAGCCGTGGTCTTGAAGTACGGCCCCTGCAATCCTACTATTCGCGTTCGCACAACTGATCCCGACATGAGAACATGATGTGCTGGCGGACCGCCCTCCCGTTCGGGGATGGCGGTCCGTACCGGGAATGCGTTATGGAATTGGGGACTAGGATTATGGCGACCGTCGAAAAGATGCCGATGCTCCAGGAGGGCTATGACAAGCTCACCCAGGACCTGCGGCGTCTGAAAGAGGAACGGCCGCTGATCGTCGACGCGATCGAGGAAGCGCGGGCGCACGGCGATCTCTCGGAAAACGCCGAATATCATGCGGCGAAGGAGCGGCAGGGTCAGGTCGAGGCGTCGATCGCCGATATCGAGGACAAGCTGAGCCGCGCGCAGATCATCGACCCGAAGGACTTGTCGGGCGACAAGATCGTGTTCGGCGCGACCGTCACGCTGCTCGATGAGGACGACAAGCCGGTCAAGTATCAGATCGTCGGCCAGACCGAGGCGGACGCCAAGACCGGGCGGATCAGCTACAACTCGCCGCTGGGCCGGGCGTTGATCGGGCGCAAGCTGGACGAAGAGGTCGAGGTGACGGTGCCGTCGGGCGACCGTTATTACGTCGTCAACAAGATCGAATTCATCTGATCCGATGAACTGGACAGCGGCACGGGCGACGACGGCCATCGCGGCCGTCACGGCGATCGTGTCGCTGATCCTGATCGCGGGCGGCATGGTGCCCGATGCGGCGGTCGCGGCGGGGTTCATCCCGCTCCGGTTCGAGGGGGCGGCCTTGCCCCCCGATTTCGGTTTCGCGGTGCCGACCCTGTTGACACCGTTGACCGCGACCCTGGTCCATGGCGGGCTGGCGCATATCGCGTTCAACCTGGTCATGCTGGTCTATTGCGGCGCGCAGGCCGAGCGGGCCATCGGCGCGCGGGGCATTGCGGTGCTGTATGTCGTCGGGGCCTATGCGGCGGCGATCGCGCAATATTTCCCCGACCCCGCCTCGCCCATGCCGATGATCGGCGCGAGTGGGGCGATCTCGGCGATCGTCGGGGCCTATGCTCTGCTTTTCGGGCGGCGGCGTGCGACCAGGGGCGTGGCGGGGCTATCCGCCGAGACGACGCATGTGCTGTGGTTGGCGGCGGGGTGGATCGGTATCCAGTTGCTGCTCGGCTATGCCGGGATGGGCATGGGCGCGATCGCGGTCGCCGCGCATATCGGCGGATTCATCGCCGGGCTGGTGTTCGCCAAGCCGTTGCTGTTGTGGCGCTATCGTAACGCCTGAGGACGGGGTTATACCCGTGCACTTCGACTTCGCTCAGTGCGAACGGAGCGCGGGTGGCGGGGCGAGCGGGTTATGGCGCGCTGGCCCATCCCGATCGCCCGCTCAACCCGAGCGAAGCCGAAGGGACCACGCCCCCCGACCTCGCCCGGCAATCGGATCAACCCAGCGTCGGCTCCAGCAACCGGTGCAGGTGCACGACCACGAACCGCATCTCGGCATCGTCCACCGTACGCTGCGCGGCGGCGCGCCAGGCCTTTTCGGCGCTGGCATAGTCGGGGAAGATACCGACCACTTCCAGCGCGGCGGGGTCGACGAAATCGAGGGTCTGCGGGTCGCTGACGCGGCCACCGAACACGAGGTGCAGCTTGCTCATGGTGTCTCCTGAGGATTTGCTCTTTCCCTAGCGGCAAGCGCGGCGCGATTGAAGACGCTCTTTCGCACTCGTAATGCTTTGTCATGGGACGGGGTCATGGCGATGGGGTGATGAAGATTGGCAGCGGCCCTTCTTCCATCCTAGGGACGGCTGATGAGCGACAGTCCCACCACGACCCCTTACGACATCGTCATCATCGGCACCGGCCATGCGGGCGTGCAGGCCGCGATCGCGTTGCGCCAGGAAGGGTTCGACGGCACAATCGCGATGATCGGCGAGGAAGCCTATCCGCCCTATGAGCGCCCGCCGCTGTCCAAGGAATATCTGGCCGGGGAGAAGGCGTTCGAGCGCATCCTGATCCGCCCCGAACGCTTCTGGGAAGAGCGGGCCGTCACGCTTCGTCTGGCGGAGCGGATCGTCGCGGTCGATGCGGAGGCGCGCTGCCTGACCACGGAGGCCGGGGCGTTGGTCGAATATGGCACGCTGATCTGGGCGGCGGGCGGCCATGCGCGGCGGCTGTCCTGCGAG
Source organism: Sphingomonas sp. 2378 (assembly GCF_038084995.1). Classification (NCBI taxonomy): domain Bacteria; kingdom Pseudomonadati; phylum Pseudomonadota; class Alphaproteobacteria; order Sphingomonadales; family Sphingomonadaceae; genus Sphingomonas; species Sphingomonas sp. 2378. Next base: position 24,521 of record NZ_JAXCMJ010000005.1, on the reverse strand, counting down.
GGGCATGACCTGGCGGGCGTGCACAGCGTCCGCAGCCGCGCCGATGTCGACCGGCTGATCGCGGAACTGCCCGATGTTCGCGAGGTGGTGGTGGTCGGCGGCGGCTATATCGGGCTGGAGGCGGCCGCCGTCCTGACCAAATTCGGCAAGGCGGTGACCATCGTCGAGGCACAGGACCGCGTGCTGGCGCGCGTCGCGGGCGAGGCCCTGTCCCGTTTCTATGAGGCCGAACACCGCGCCCACGGCGTGACGATCCGTTTGAACGAGAGTGTCGCCTGCCTCGAAGGGGAGAGAGCGATCTCCGGCGTGCGCCTGGCCGATGGCTCGGTGCTCCCCGCTCAGATGGCGATCGTCGGCATCGGCATCATCCCCTCGGTCGAGCCGCTGATCGCGGCGGGTGCGGAGGGCGACAATGGCGTGACGGTGGATGCGCAGGGGCGGACCAGCCTGCCGCATGTCTTCGCGATCGGCGATTGCGCCGCCCATGCCAACGCCTTCGCCGATGGCGCGGTGATCCGGCTGGAGTCAGTGCAGAATGCGCATGACCAGGCAACGGTCGCCGCTCGCACGATCATGGGCAGGGATGTCGCCTATCACGCGGTGCCCTGGTTCTGGTCCAATCAATATGATTTGAAGTTGCAGACGGTCGGCCTGTCCGCCGGGCATGACCGCGCGATCCTGCGCGGCGATCCGGCGGGCCGCAGCTTTTCCGTCGTCTATCTGCGGGGCGGTCGGGTGATCGCGCTCGACTGCGTCAACGCCATGCGCGACTTCGTGCAGGGCAAGGCGCTGGTCGCCGACGGCGCCGTGGTGCCGGACGAAGCTTTGGCGGACCAGGAACGACCGCTCAAGACGCTCTGGCCGCTCGGCTGACAGGAGCGCGCCAAAACAAGTCCTTGCGCCGCCTCCCGCCGCTATGTCAGACTTAATGCAAAGCTTTGCAGAAGATTGGGCAGGAGAGTGGGATGCGCTGGCGGAACGTCGTTCGGGCGGGAATGGGCATGGCGGCGGTTGCCGTTACGGGGGCCGCGCCGGTCTCGGCCAAGGTCACGGCGCCTGCGGGGGCCAGGGTCTTTCGCCTCGACGGCGGCGGTGTCACCTACGCCATGGGGGTGGATGAGAAGGGCTATCTCCAGCCGCTCTATTGGGGCTCGGCGCTGGCGGACGGCGATCCGCTGGTTTCCGGCGATCCGGTCAAGACGGGCGACCCCATCGTCCTGAAGGCGCCGGGCGAATTGTCGGGCTTCGATCCCGCCGGATCGGTGACGCTTCAGGAATATCCGGGGCAGGGCGAGGGGCTGGTCAGCGAACCGGGCGTCAAGGCGCTGTTCGCCGATGGCAATCGTGACCTTGTCCTGAAATATCGCAGCCACAAGGCCAGCGGCGAGACGTTGACCGTCGAACTCGCCGATATCCGGCGACCGCTGTTCGTCACCCTGACTTACACCATCGATCCGGAAACCGGCATCGTCGCGCGCTCCGCCAAGGTCCGCAACGGCGATGCCAGGCCGGTGCGGGTCGACCAACTCGCCGCGGCGGTCTTTTCGCTGCCGGTGGGGGACGATTACCGGCTTCATTATCTGACCGGCCGCCACGCCGCCGAATGGACGCAGAAGACCGTGCCCGTCGAGGCCGCCGTGACCGTACTGGAAAGCCGTCGCGGATCGACCGGCCATGGCAACAATCCCTGGTTCGCGATCGGTCGGGAAGGGCTGACCAGCGAGACGAACGGTCCGGTCTGGTATGGCGCGCTCGCCTGGTCGGGATCGTTCCGGATCAGCGTGGCATCGGACAATCTGGGCCGGGTTCGGATCGCCGGAGGATATAGCCCCTATGACTTCTCCTGGACGTTGAAGCCGGGCGAGACGCTGGACACGCCGATCTTCTATGCGGGCTATTCTGGCGAGGGGCTGGGCGGCGCGTCGCGGACCTTCCACCGGTTCGAGGTTTCCCATATCCTGCCGCATGGCGACAGGGCGCGAGTACGCCCGGTCCTGTACAATAGCTGGGAGGCGACCGCCTTCGACGTGACCGAGGCGGGGCAGATGGCGCTGGCCGACAAGGCCGCGAAGATCGGCGTAGAGCGCTTCGTGGTCGATGACGGCTGGTTCGGCGCGCGCAACAGCGACAAGGCGGGCCTGGGCGACTGGACGGTCAACCCGGCCAAGTTCCCCAATGGCCTGAAACCCCTGATCGACCGGGTGAAGGGCTTGGGCATGGACTTCGGCCTGTGGGTCGAGCCCGAGATGGTCAATGTCGACAGCGACCTGTACCGCGCGCATCCCGACTGGGTGCTGAATTTTCCCGACCGGCCCCGGACCGAGGGGCGCAACCAGTTGGTCCTGAACCTCGCGCGCACCGATGTTCGCGATCACCTGCTGTCCGTGCTCGACAAGCTGGTCAGCGAGAACGACATCGCGTTCCTGAAGTGGGACTATAACCGCAACTGGACCGAGGCGGGCTGGCCCGAGCAGCCGGTCGCCGACCAGCAGCGTGTCTATGTCGATTATGTCCGGAACCTTTACTACATCCTCTCCGAACTGCGGCGGCGTCATCCCGGGCTGGAGATCGAGGCATGTTCGGGCGGCGGTGGCCGTGTCGACCTGGGGATCATCGGGTTGACCGATGAGGTCTGGCCGTCGGACAATACCGACCCCGCCGACCGGTTGACCATCCAGGACGGCTTCACCCGCGCCTATCCCGTCGCGGTGATGATGGCCTGGGTGACCGACAGCCCCAATTGGGCGAACACCCGCGTCACCAGCCTGGACTATCGCTTCCTGTCCTCGATGCAGGGCGGGCTGGGCATCGGCGCGAACCTGGACAAGTGGACCGACACCGACTTCGCCACCGCGCGCAAATGGGTGGCGGCCTACAAGACGATCCGCGAGACGGTGCAGCGCGGTGCGCTCTATCGGCTGGAATCGCCGACCGGCGACAACGCGACCGCGGCGACCATGTATGTCGGTCGCGACAAGCGGCAGGGCGTGCTGTTCCAGATGCTGCATTCGTCGATGTGGCGCGACAATCCCGCCGCCATCCATGCGCAAGGGCTGGACCCGGCGCGGGTCTATACGGTGAAGATGCTCGACGGCGCGGCCCGGCCCGCAGGCGTGCCGGAGCGGGCGTCGGGGGCCTATTGGATGAACCGAGGGCTGCGTGCGCCGCTGAAGGGCGACTATGTGGGGACGGCGTTCGTGTTCGAGGCGGTAAACTGATCGACGAAGCGCGCCATTGACGGGGGGCCGGTCATCCACTGGACCGGCCGCCCTCCGCCGGCAATATGGATCAACATCGCTAAGCCGCTATACTGCGCGGTGTTGGATGGTGGAGACTTGCGTGGCGAAGCGCGGCTTTGTCGAGGGGCCTCCGGGCGATCGATACGGGGTGACACGGGCGATCCGGAGGCTGGGGCGCCGATTGGAGTTGCGCTCTTTCAGCCTTCTCCCCGAACATCTGAACCATGCGGAGGGCTATCGCGCGGCGGTGGCGGTCGCCCTGCCATTGCTTCTGGCGATCCTGACGGGGCGGAGCGAATGGGGATGGGCGGTCTATGCCGCCTTCTGGACATGCCTGTGCGATGTGCCGGGGCCGGATCACCTGCGCCGCCGCTTGCTGGCGGTCTTCGTGGCCGGGGGAACGGCGGTCGTGCTGGTCGGCTCCTGGGCGGCGTCGATCGCCCCCCATGCGGCCATGATCGTCGGCCCGCTCCTGGTCTTCCTCGTGACGCTGGGCGCGGGGCGTTTGAGGTTCGGGGGGCTCGTCGGCACGCTGTCGGGCGTGGTGGCGGTGGTCGCGGTCGGCTTTCCGAACCGGCTGGATGCCGCGTTCCTGTTGGCCATGGCGTTCTTCGCCGGAGCGGCGTGGAGCTATGCACTAATCAACCTCCTCTGGCGCATCGATGCGTTCGACCCGCTGCGCCGCGCCGGCCAATCGGTGAGCGCGCGGCTGCTCGACATGGCGGATTACCTCGCCGGGCTGCGCGACCGTCCGCACCGCGACGCGCAGTGGCATAGCGATCATGCCGAGCATCGCCGTGCGGTGCGTCTGGCGATCGAGCGGTTCCGCGAGGTGCTGGTCCGTTTCGAGAGCGAGCCGGGCCGGGCGGCGATGGCCCGGCGCGAACTGGCGGCGGCGGAGACGATGTTCGGGGCGCTGCTGGCGCTCGATCAGGCCTGTATCGATCGTTACGGGCCGGTGGAGGAGCGGACGGCTCTGGCCCAGGCGTGCCGCGACGCGGTGTCCGCCTGGTGGCTATCCCTTCGCCAGCGACCCCGCTCCCAGGCTCCGCTGGCGGAGGCCGACGCGAGGATGCGGGCGGTGCGGGGCGTCCTGACCGACGATCCGTTCAAGGGATGCGCGGCGGCGTTCGGATCGGCGCTGGCGCTGCTGTCGGGGCGGGACGCCGCCGTGGAGGTCGCCCCGGCGTCGGTCGGCACGGGCTCTCCGGTCTCGATGGTTCGCCAGGGGCTGCGTCAGGCCGGGGGGCTGATCATGGTCTATTATGCGGCGATCATCTTCGGGCTGGGCTATCCCTATTGGGCGGCGATGGCGGTGATCGTCGTGCTTCAGGGCGGCGTCCGGGTGACATGGGCGCGCTGTCTGGAGCGTATCCTGGGCAGCCTGATCGGGGGGATGATGGCGCACGCGCTGCCCCTGCTCGGCGGTGGTCCGATCGTGCCCGCGTTGGTCGCGGTGGCCCTGACCGCGATCACCATGGCGCTGCGCTCGGTCAACTACACCATTTTCGTGATGTTCCTGACGGTGCTGTTCGTGCTGGTCACCGACATGCTGCATCCGGGCGTCGGTATCGCGTCGGCCCGGATGATCGACAATGTCGTGGGCAGCCTGGCCGCGCTGGTCGCCGTCCTCGCCTTTCGGAGCGACTTCGGCCCGCCCTTGCCCAAGCGGATCGAGGACGGCATCCGCGCCAATCGCCGCTATGGCGAGGCGGTTGAGAGCGATCGGCCGTTCGCGGTCATCGAAGCCGCGCGCGCCGCCGCCGGGCGGGCCAGCGTGGAGGCGGAGATCGCCGCCCATGATCCCGGCGGCTGGCTGCACCGGCGCGTTCGTCGCGAGGCGGATCTGGCGTCATTGCAGGACATGCGCAACCTGGCCGGGCGTGCCGCCCTGGCATGGCATGCGCGATTGGGAGAGCGGGCGGGGGGCTGAGCGCGCGATTCCGCCGCTGTGTCCTTTCCCGCGCCGTCACCGCGCCAGCGCGCGCTCGGTATCCTCCCGCGCCTGGTCGACCAGAACGATCGTCGCGGCCCGCGCGGCGGCGGCGTCGGATTCGGCGATGGCGGCGAAGAGCTGGCGATGTTCGGGCATGGAGTCGCGGGGCAGCTTGGCGCTGCGATGCTTGTAGAGCGTGGTCCAGCGGACCGCCGCGCCGATGCTGCCCGACAGGCTGATGAGCAGTTCGTTGCCGGTCGCCTCCAGGATGATGTTGTGGAAGAGCTGATCGGCGGCGCGGCCCTGTTCGGTGTGGAGGCCGTTTTCCCCCATCGCCTCCAGCGCGGCCCCCATGCGCGACAATTGGCGGGTGTCGCGCTTGACGGCGGCGAGTTCGGCGGCGGCGGGCTCGACGATCAGGCGAAGCTGGAACAGGCTCTGGACGAAACCGGCGGGTGGTTCCCCCTCGAACATCCAGGCGAGCAATTCGGGGTCGAGCAGGTTCCACTCCAGCCGCTCGCGGACCCGCGTCCCCGCCTTGGGCTTGCTGACCACCAGTCCTTTGGCAGACAACATCCGCAGCGCCTCTCGCACCACGGAGCGGGACATGCCGCGCTGCTCGGCGATCTCGACCTCACCCGGCAGCGTCGATCCGGTGGCGATCCGCCCGGTCACGATGGCGACACCGATGTCCCGCGCCAGGGCGCTATGGGCGGGTCCGCGTCGCTTCACTGTCGTCACTCGACTTGTTCCTCTCCGATGGGAAGGGGGCTTGCTGGCGCCTTTGTCAGACCTTTCTATGGGTCATGATCCCGAAAGGGAAGCATGGTGTCGGGGCGTTACCGGACACCGCACGGCCTTGCCACGGCAATGATACATTGTATCAATGCCAAAATCGGCCGGTTGCCCTGACGCATCGATCGAGGCACGATGGGCCATCAACCGATCCATGAGGGGGATCCGTTTTCATGACGTTGCGTAACCTTTTGCTCGCCGCCAGCGCGCTCGCGATCCTGTCACCCGCCACGGCGCAGCAGCGCGCGGATGCCGATCAACCGTCCACCCCGGTCAAGGTCGTGACCGACTCCACGGTCAGCGACATTCCAGCCAGGTTCACGCCGCCGACCAACATCGCCGAACGCGATTACGACAAGCGCGAAGTGATGATCCCGATGCGCGACGGGACCAAGCTCTACACCGTCATCGTCGTGCCCAAGGGCGCGGTGAACGCACCGATCGTGCTGACCCGCACCCCCTATAACGCGGCGGGCCGCGCCAAGCGGTCGGACAGCACCCGGATGATCGAGGCGCTGCCGCTGGCCGATGAGGAATTCACCAAGGCGGGCTATATCCGCGTCTATCAGGACATTCGCGGCAAATACGGATCGGAGGGGGACTATGTCGTCACGCGTCCGGTCATCGGTCCGCTCAACGCGACCAAGGTCGATCACACGACCGATGCCTATGACACGATCGACTGGCTGGTGAACAAGGCGAACCTGCCTGAGTCGAACGGCCGGGTCGGCATGATCGGGTCGTCCTATGAGGGCTTCACCGTCGTCATGGCGCTGCTGAACCCGCACCCCGCGCTGAAGGTCGCGGCACCCGAGAGCCCGATGATCGACGGCTGGATGGGCGACGACTGGTTGCATTATGGTGCCTTCCGCTTCGCCAATATCGGCTGGATCGGGTCGCAGACCGGCTACAAGGGCGAGGGCAAGGCGCCGTCGAGCGGCGGCTATGACGATTACGAGAATTTCCGCACCGGTTCCGCCAACGACTGGGCCAAGAAGTCGGGGTACGACCAGCTGCCCTTCTGGCAGCGGATCGTCCAGCACCCCTCCTATGATTTCTACTGGCAGGGCCAGGCGCTCGACAAGCTGCTGGCGGCCAATCCCTCCAACGTGCCGACCCTCTGGGAACAGGGGCTGTGGGATCAGGAGGACATGTACGGCGCGATCACGTCCTGGGAAGCGCTGAAGGCCAAGGGCAAGCTGGGCAACAATTTCCTGGTCATGGGCCCATGGCGGCACAGCCAGATCAACCGGACCGGCACCAGCCTGGGGCCGTTCCAGTGGAATGGCGACACCGCCAAGCAGTTCCGCGCGGAGATGGTCCTGCCGCTGTTCAACCAGTATCTGAAGGACGGCCCGCCCGCCAACCTGCCCAGCGCCGCCATCTACAACACCGGTGAGAATCACTGGGACAGGCTGACCCAATGGCCGCTCGCCTGCCAGACCGGCTGCGCCACGCCGCTGACCCCGCTCTATCTGGCGGATAACAAGGGGCTGAGCTTCGACAAGCCGGGGGCGGGGCAGGATGCCTATGTCTCCGACCCCGCCAATCCGGTCCCGCATCTGTCGCGGCCGGTCAATTTCGACGATGGCCGCTGGGGTGACTGGCTGGTCAGCGACCAGCGGCATGTCGATGGTCGGACAGACGTCGTCACCTATACGACGCCCGTTCTGACCAAGGCGGTGCGCGTGTCCGGCGCGCCGATCGCCGATCTGTTCGCCCGGACGACCGGAACGGACGGCGATTTCGTGGTGAAGATCATCGACGTCCTGCCGCCGGAAAATGCGATCGATCCCAAGATGAGTGGCTATGAACTGCCGATCAGCCTCGACATCTTTCGGGGGCGCTATCGCAACAGCTTCGCCAATCCGACCGCGATCCCGGCGGGCAAGGTGCAGGAGTACAAGTTCCGCCTGCCGACGGTGAACCATGTGTTCCAGCCGGGGCACCGGATCATGATCCAGGTCCAGTCCAGCCTCTTCCCGCTCTATGACCGCAATCCGCAGACCTTCGTGCCCAACATCTTCACCGCCAAGGCCGGCGACTATCGCAAGGCCACGATTACGCTGGAACGCGGCGGCACCAATGCCAGCCGTGTCTGGTTGCCCGTCGTACCGCTCGACCAATCGGCGGTGACGGCGCGCTGATTCATCGGCCCCGCGGTCGGGATCGCGCCTTCCCCCTTCTCCGCTCAGGAGGGGGAAGACGCGAAGCGTTGCAGGTGTAAATATACTTAAAATATTGAAAAAGTTGACTTTTGTTTTGCCTTAATGGGTCATCTTACCTCTTGGAGGGGCGGGCCGGGAGCGCTATCTACAGCGTGTGGTTCTCGCCCCGCCATTGACCCCGCCACTGCCCTTGCCCGGTGATACGATCGCGACGGCGACCGCCGATCCCGTCGATGTGCGTCGCTATCTGGCCTTGGTGGCGGCCGCGACCGAGCGGTTGATGACCGCCGACGATCCGGCGGCGATGATCGATTCGCTCTTCGCCTTGATCCGTGACGAGCTGCAACTCGACGTCTTCTTCCATTTCCGCCGCGACGGTGACGCGACCCGGCTGGAGGCATGGGGCGGGCTGACCCGCGCCGAACGCCACGCGGCGGCGATGCTGGATGTCGAAAGCTCCGCCTGCGGGCAGGTGATGCGCGAGCGGCGGACGCTGCACCTGACCGATGTGCAGGGGAACGCAGAAACCCGGACGAGCTATGTCCGGTCACTGGGCGTCGAGGTCTATCTGTGCATGCCGCTTCTGCACGGGGACGAGGTGCTGGGCACGTTGGGCTTTGGGCGACGCACCGCGCGGCCCTTCGATGAAGAGGAGCGGCGGTTGCTCCTGCTGCTCTGCCATTATGCGGCGCTGGCGCAGCATCGCTTGCGCATCGAGGAGGCGTTGCGCCACGGCATCGACACGCAGGCGCGGTTGCTGGCCGAATTGAACCACCGGGTCCGCAACGCCCTGCAAGTCGCGATCGGTCTGGTATCGCACGAGGTGCGTTCGGCGGTCGAGCCCACCGCCCGGACGGCGCTGTCGCGTGCGGCGGAGCGGTTGCAGGTGCTGGCGAGCGCGCACCGCCCGCTCTACGCCACCGCCGATCCGGGGCTGGTCGACCTGCCCGCGCTGTTCGGCGACGTCATCACCCAGTTGCGGGGCGATGTTCCCGCCGGGACCATCCACGCGCCTTTGCCGCTGGCCGTACCGATCGAGCGGGCGGTGGCCGCCGCGCTGCTGCTCGACGCCCTTCTGGAGGGCGGGGTGGCGCTGCCCCGGATCACGTTGCAGGCCGTGGACCGCGACGGGAACGAAAAGCTGATCATCTCGTTTCTGGGCTCCGGATGGGGACGTGTCGCGGCCGTCGCCGAGCAAAATCGGCTCGTCGTGCGGCTTTGCCACCAATTGCGAGCGACATTGACGAACGAGGATGACGAGTGCCTGATCTTGGTCATGCCGCATGACGGCGATGAATACGGGCACGGTTGCGCGCATTGATGACGATCCCCACGGGAACAGCATGCCCGACGATCCGCTGAACCTGCTGATCATCGAAGACGAAGCGCTGGTCGCGATGCTGGTCGAGGATGCGCTGACGCTTCATGGTCACCGCGTCATCGGTATCGCAGACACGGTGGCGTCCGCCATGGCGCTGGCGGAGCAGGATCGGCCCGACCTGGCCTTGTGCGACGTGAAGCTGGCGGACGGGGATAGCGGCCTGACCGCCGCGCAGCTTCTGGCCGATCGCGGTATCCCTTGCGTGTTCCTCAGCGGCAATTGCCCCGACCGTGGCGGGCATCCGCTGGTCATCGGCTGCATCGCGAAACCCTTTCGCCCGGGCAGCCTGGGCTTGGCGGTCCGCGCGGCGTATCGGGTGGCGACGGGTCAGCCGGTGGACCATGCGCCCCCCGCGCTGAAATTCTATGGCGAGCCGCGGTAGCGCATTCCGCCCCGGATCGGGGAGGGACTTCCCGCCCTACGCTTCGCCGGACGGTCCCTCCAGCCGGGTTTCGATCGCCAGTTCCAGCTTGTCGAGAATGCGCTCCAGTTGCGCGGTATCGTCCGGGGTCAGCAGGCAAAAGGCCTGTTCGACGAGTTCGCGGCGCAACGGCTCGGTCTGGCGAATGACCTGTTCGCCGCTCTCCGTGATCTTCAGCCGCTTGGCCCGCCGGTCGGCCGGGTCCGCCACCCGCACCACCAGCCCGTCGCGCTCCATCGTGTCGATCGCCTGCGTCACGGTGCGTGGCGCGAGGTTGAACCACTCCGCGACGTCCGCCGCGCGCACCGGCATGTTGTTCGCGATGAAATAGAGCAGCTTGGCGCGCGCCAGCGATGCCCCCTGCGCCGCCATGCGCCGGTCAAGGTGGCGATGGAGCCGTTGGCAGATACGACTGTAGCGGAGGGCAAGGGCGTCAAGATCGAGCATATTATGAGGTAGCTCAATAAATGGTCTTGCCTTATTGTGCAAGTGCGAGCAAAAGCACCGTCAGGTTCTATTGATTCCATCGACAGGGAGGCCTGGATGGCCGACGCACATCACGTGAATGAGGGGCAGGACGTCGGCGCGCAGGATGCCGCCGAGGCGGAAGACAAGACCCCCGTCCCGCCCGCCAAGAAGCGGCGGATTCGCATCATCCTGCTGGTCGTCGCGGCGGTCGCGGTGATCGCTGGCGTGTTCTGGTACGCGAACTACAAAAGCGTCGGCCAGTATATGCAGTCGACCAACGACGCCTTCATTCAGGCCGACGCGGTGACGGTCGCGCCCAAGGTGTCGGGCTATGTCGACAAGGTGTTCGTCGGCGAAAACCAGAATGTGCAGGCGGGCCAGCCGCTGCTCCAGATCGACACCCGCGACTATCGCGCGCAGACCGCGCAGATCGAGGCCCAGATCGGTGTGGCGCAGGCCAATGCCGAGGGCGTCCAGGCGCAGATCAAGGAACAGCAGGCCGCGATCGACCGCGCCGAGGCCGATCTTCGCGCCGCGCAGAGCGATGCCGTCTTCGCCCAGGCCGAAGTCGCGCGCTACACGCCGCTGGCCGCATCGGGTGCGGAAAGCCGCGAACGTCTGTCGCAGCTTCAGAACCAGGCGCGCCAGGCCAATGCCAAGGTCGCGGCGGCCAATGCCGCGCTGTCCGCCGCGCGCCGCCGCATCGGCACGCTGAATGCGCAAGGGCAGCAGGCCCGCTCGCAAGGCCAGGCCGCACGGGCGCAGTTGGACGCGGCCGAGGTCAATCTGGGCTCGACGACCATCCGCGCGTCGATCGCGGGCCGCGTCGGCAACAAGACGGTGCGCGTCGGCCAGTTCGTCCAGGCGGGCACCCGCACCATGTCGATCGTGCCGGTCAGTCAGCTCTACATCAATGCGAACTTCAAGGAGACGCAACTCGGCCTGATGCGTCCCGGCCAGCCGGTGAAGATCGAGGTGGACGCACTGCCGGGTGTCGAGATCAAGGGCCATGTCGAGAGCGTGGCACCGGGGACCGGCGCGCAATTCTCGCTGCTGCCGCCGCAGAACGCGACCGGCAACTTCACAAAGATCGTGCAGCGCGTGCCCGTCCGCATCGCGGTCGATGCCGATGCGCAGACCCGCGCGCTGATGGTGCCGGGCATGTCGGTCGAGGTGATCGTCGACACCCGCTCGGCCAAGGGCGCGCTGAAGCGGATCGCCGAGCAGCAGGACCAGCATAACGAAGCGCGGGAGGGGGCGCAGCGCCGGTGAGCGCCGCCGCCGCCCAGCGGGGCGCCCCTCCGGCCAAGGCGGACCTGACCGCCTGGCTCGCCGTCGCGGCGGGCAGCATCGGCGCGCTGATGGCGACGCTCGACATCTCGATCGTCAACTCGGCGCTGCCGACCATCCAGGGCGAGATCGGTGCCAGCGGGACCGAGGGGACGTGGATCGCGACCTCCTATCTGGTCGCCGAAATCATCATCATTCCGCTATCGGCCTGGCTGGAGCGGTTGCTCGGTCTGCGCACCTTCCTGCTGATCGCCTCGATCCTGTTCACCGGCTTTTCGGTGGTGTGCGGCCTGTCGACCAACCTGACGATGATGATCATCGGACGGGCGGGGCAGGGGATCACCGGCGGCGCGCTCATTCCGACCGCGTTGACCATCATCGCCACCCGACTGCCGCGCGAGCAGCAGCCGATCGGCACCGCATTCTTCGGCGTGACCGCCATTCTGGGCCCCGTGATGGGGCCGCTGATCGGCGGCTGGCTGACCGAGAATGTCAGTTGGCATTATGCCTTCTTCCTCAATATTCCTGTCGGTGCCGTGCTCGTCACGCTGTTGCTGGTCGGCTTGCCGCACCAGAAGCCGCATCTCTCCGAACTGGCCAAGGCCGATTGGCTGGGCATTGCCGGGCTGGCGCTCGGGCTCGGCGGTCTGACCGTCGTGCTGGAGGAAGGGCAGCGCGAGCAGTGGTTCGAGTCGCGCGAGATCATCGAACTGACGATCCTGTCGATCTTCGGCTTCGCCCTGTTGTTCGCCGGGCAATTCGTCGCCTCGCGCCCCGTCATCCGCCTGAAGCTGCTGCTCGACCGCCAGTTCGGCAGCGTGGTGATCATGGGTATCGTGCTGGGCATGGTGCTCTATGGCACCTCCTATGTGATCCCGCAGTTCCTGGCCTCCATCGCTGGCTACAACGCCTATCAGGCAGGCAAGGTCGTACTGCTCAGCGGTATCCCCAGCCTGATCATGATGCCCTTCACCCCGATCCTCATCAAGAGAGTGGATATCCGCATCGCGGTGGGGCTGGGACTGGGCATCATGGCGCTGAGTGCCGGGATCGACACCGTGCTGACCGCGGATTCGACCGGCGGCTCGTTCACCGACAGCCAGTTGTTGCGTGGTGTCGGCACCATCCTGGGCATGTTGTTCCTGAACCAGGCCGCGATCTCCTCCGTCCCGCCATCGCAGGCCGGGGATGCGGCGGGGCTGTTCAGCGCGGCGCGAAATCTGGGCGGGTCGTTCGCGCTCGCCGGGATCGCGACCGTGCAGGACCAGCGCAGCTTCCTGCACGAGCGCCGTCTGGAGGAATCGCTGTCGGCCAATTCGGGGGCGACCCAGGACTGGCTGTCCGCGCTGACCCAGCAGTTCGGCAGCGCCGACGCGGCGCTGCGCATGATCGGCAATACGATCCGGCAACAGGCGCTGGTCATGACCTATAACGACCTGTTCTTCATCCTGTGCGTCGGCATCCTGATGGTGATGCCGCTTGTCCTGTTCCTCCGCCCGCTGCCCAAGGGCGGCCCCGTGGCGATGCATTGAGAACCATGATGCGCAAGCAGCTTTCCCTCATCCCGCTCCTCCTGCTGGGGGCCTGCACCGTCGGGCCCAACTATGCCGGGCCGCCCCAGGCGATCGGATCGGCGGCGACCCCGCCCGCCGGGTTCGTTCGCGCGGACAACATGCTCGCGACCACCGCACCGGCGGTGGCCGACTGGTGGACGACGCTGAACGACCCGATGCTCACCTGGCTGGAAGAGCGCGCGCTGGAGGCCAATCCGAACGTTGCGGTGGCGCAGGCGCGGTTGAAGCAGGCACGCTCGGCTCTACGGCTGGAGCGGGCCAACCAGGCGCCCAACGCCAATGCCAGTGCGACCTATCTCCATGCCAATCTGCCGGGCCTGAACCTGGGCGGCGGTGAGGCGGGTGAGGGGCAGGGCGGCGCCGGTGGCGGTGGAAGCTCGGGCGGTCAGAGTGTCGACTTCTTCAACCTGGGCTTCGATGCGAGTTGGGAGATCGACCTGTTCGGCGGACGCCGCCGCACGGTCGAGGCGGCGCGCGCCAATGCGGCGGCGGCGGAGGCCAATGTCGCCGACGCGCAGGTGTCGCTCAGCGCCGATGTCGCCCAGGCCTATATCGGGCTGCGCGACACGCAACAGCGGCTGATCCTGGCGCGCGATGCGTCGCGGATGCAGCGCGATACGCTCAAGCTGACCGAGCAGCGCTTCGCCAACGGCACCGCCTCGCAACTGGAGGTGGAGCGGTTGCGCAACCAGGTCGAGAGCACCGATGCGCAGATCCTGCCGCTGTCCTCCTCGGTCGAGACCTATCTCAACGCGCTGGCGATCCTGATCGGCGAGGCGCCGGGGACGTTGGACCAGCGGCTGACCCAGGCGGGGCCGGTGCCGTTGCCGCCCGCGCAGGTGGCGGTGGGCGATCCGACATCGCTGCTCCAGCGCCGCCCCGATATCCGCGCCGCCGAGCGCAACCTGGCGGCGCAGACCGCGCGGATCGGCGTGGCGGAGGCGGCCAAGTTCCCGCGCCTCAACCTGATGGGGATCATCGGCATCGGCGGCACCTCGCTGGACTCGCTGACCGATCTCGACAATCTGGTGACGCTGGGTGCGCCGATGCTCCAGTGGAATGTGCTCAACTTCGGGCGGGCCAATGCGCGTGTCGGCCAGGCCGAAGGCGCGCGGGATGAAGCGGAGGCGCAATATCGCGGCGCGGTCCTGTCGGCGCTACGCGATGCGGAGGATGCGCTGTCGCGTTTCCGGGCGCGGCGGAACACGGTGGCGACGCTCGCCCGCGCCAAGGCGTCGGCGGATCGCTCGGCGGTGTTGATGCAGCAGCGCTATCGCGCGGGCGCGGCGACGCTGATCGACACGCTGGATGCGGAGCGGCAGCGCGTGGCGGCGGATCAGTCGCTGTCGCAGGCGGTGGCGGGGCTGACCAATGATTATGTGTCGTTGCAGAAGGCGCTGGGCCTGGGCTGGCGCGTGCCGTCTTAATTCGCTCGGGAAGAGCGTGATGGAGGGGTGGTGCCGGTCCGTCCTGCCCCTCCACCATCGCTGACGCGATGGTCCCCCTCCCCATCGAAGATGGGGAGGATTGGGGGGACTGGACGGTGCGGAACATCCCAAATTCTCCCCAAGCTCTGCTTGGGGAGGGGGACCGCCGGGCGTCAGCCCGGTGGTGGAGGGGCAGGGGGCCTCTAGCTAGCGTTGCAGGCCCCTCCACCACGCCCTGCGAGCGCGATCCCCCTCTCAATCGGAGATAGGGAGGATTGGAGGCTACGCCCCCGCTGCCGCGATCCGTTCGCGGGCTTCGCGTTCGATCGTTTCCAGTTCCTCGACCGTCTGCACCAGCGCCGTCATCTGCTGGCGGAGTTCGTCCACGCGCTCACGGCACCGCTCGGCCAGCGCGCGCATCTGTTCGACATGCTGCGGATCGGCATCGTACAGCCGTAGAAACTCCTCGATCTCGCGAAGGGAAAAGCCCAGCCGCTTGCCGCGCAGGATCAACTGCATCCGCGCCGTCTCGCGCTTGGAATAGACCCGCGCGGTGCCCACCCGGCGCGGTTCGATCAGCCCCCGATCTTCATAGAATCGCAGCGTGCGTGTCGTGACGCCCAGGCTGTTCGCGACATCCTGGATGCCGCGCAGCTCCTCATTGTCCCCCACCGTCTATTCCCCCACAGGCCGCGCCGTTGCCGCGGCCTTCGCCAATTCTTCCTCGACCAGTTCCTTTTTCGACAATTTGCCGATCAGGGTCTTGGGCAGGCTTTCGCGGATTTCGACTTCGCGGGGAAGTTCGATCTTGCTGACCTTGTCCTGTAAAAAGGCACGCAGGTCCTCAGGGGTCGCATGGTGATCGGCCGCCAGCTTCACGAAGGCCTTGGGCGACTGGCCGCGATAGGGATCGGGGATGCCGATCACCACCGCCTCGGCGACGGCGGGATGCTCGTATAGCGCTTCCTCGATCATGCGCGGATAGACATTATAGCCGCCGCACAGGATCACGTCCTTGATCCGGTCGACGATGAACAGATAGCCGTCCTCGTCCAGATAGCCGACATCGCCGGTGCGCAGCGCGCCGTGAATGAAGACCTGCTCGCTCTCGACGGGCTTGTTCCAATAGCCGGACATGACCTGCGGCCCGCGTGCGCAGATTTCGCCGACCTCACCCGGCGGCATCAGCCGGTCGGGATTGTCGCGGTCGCGAATCTCGATCGTCGTGCCAGGGAAGGGCAGCCCCGCCGATCCGCCCTTGTTCTCGCCGATCAGCGGATTGCAGGTGATGATCGGCGAAGCTTCCGACAGGCCGTAACCCTCGACCAGCTTGGCCCCGGTCGTGGTCTCGAACGCCACGCGCACCTCGGCGGGAAGGGGGGCACCGCCCGAGATGCACGCCTTGATCGCCGACAGGTCGACCTTGCGCGCCTCCGCCACGCCCGCGATTGCATTGTAGATGGTGGGGACGGCGGGGAAATAGGTCGGCTTGCTGCGCGCGATGGTCTTGAGCACCTGATCCAGTTCGAACCGGGGGAGCAGGATCATCTCCGCCCCCACCCGGATCGCGAAGCTGAGCACCGTGGTCAGCGCGAAGACGTGGAAGAGGGGGAGCACGCCCAATATCCGCTCCGCCCCGATCGCCTCTTCGCCGCCGGTATGGAGCACCATCGCATCGGCATTGGCGATTAGATTGGCGTGCGACAGCATCGCCGCCTTGGGGCTGCCTGTCGTGCCGCCGGTATATTGCAGCACCGCCACGTCGTCGGGCCTGGCCGATACCGGGGACAGCGCGCCGCCGCGCTTCATCATCTGCGCGAAGGTCAGGTGGCGGGGGGAGGGGCCGGGCGGCGCGATCATCGACCGCTTGAGCAGGCGATAGGCCAGCCCCTTGATGGTCGGCAGCGCGTCGGCGATGGGGCAGGATATGACATGGCGTACCGACAGCTTCTCGGCGGCATGGCTGACCCGCGCGAAAATGTCGGGAATGTCGCAGGTCGCGATGATCTCCGCGCCCGAATCCTCCAGCAGATGGCAGAGTTCGCGCTCGACATAGAGCGGGTTGACGTTGACGACGATGCCCCCGGCCTTGAGCGTCGCGAAGAACAGCACCGGGTAATAGACGATATTGGGCAGGCACAGCGCCACGCGGGTTCCCTGCTTCACGCCCAGCGCCTGAAGCCCCGCCGCCGCCCGGTCCACCATGTCGGACAGTTCGCCGTACCGGGTGATGCGGCCCATGAAATCGATCGCGGGTCGGTCGCCGTGCCGCCGTACCGTAGTCTCGAACATATCGGATAGCAGCCGGGGTTCCGAAACCAGCGGGCGTCCCGTCGCCTGACCCGGTGCACCGCCCGTCGTGGTTTCCCCGATGGCTCCTGCCGTCATCGCGTCGCTCTCCTATATCATTTTTCGACCATACCCGGTTGTCGATCGGGGTCGAGTTGCTTATTGTCTTGACGTATAGGGTAGGTAACGCACCTTAACGTTAGGCCGCAAGCCCATAAAGAGAGGATTGGATGACCAACATCGTGATCGCAGGCTATGCCCGCTCTCCCTTCACCCAGGCTGGCAAGGGCGCGCTGGCGCGGGTTCGGCCCGATGATCTGGCCGCACAGGTGATTCGCGGCCTGATCGAGCGGACCGGCGTCGATGCCTCGGAGATCGAGGATGTCATTCTGGGCTGCGCCTTTCCCGAGGGCGAGCAGGGGATGAACGTCGCGCGACTGATCGGGCTGCTGGCGGATCTGCCGCTGTCGGTCGGCGGCATGACGGTGAACCGCTTCTGTGGATCGTCCATGTCGGCCATCCATATCGCCATGGGCCAGATCCAGATCGGCGCGGGCGAGGCGTTCATCTGCGCCGGTATCGAGTCGATGAGCCGGGTGCCGATGGGCGGCTACAACCCGCTGCCCAACCCCGAACTCGCCGCGGCGCGGCCCGGTGCCTATATGGGCATGGGCCAGACCGCCGAGAATGTCGCCCAGAAGTACCAGATCACCCGCGCCGAGCAGGAGAAGTTCGCGGTCGCCAGCCAGAAAAAGGCCGCCGAGGCGCGCGCCGCCGGTCGGCTGGCGGAGGAGATCGTGCCGATCCGCACCAAGGCGGGCGATGTGACCGAGGATGGCCTGATCCGCCCCGACACGACCGAAGAGGTGCTGTCCGGTCTGAAGCCCGCCTTCGACAAGGACGGCACGGTGACGGCGGGCACCGCGTCTCCGCTGACCGATGGCGCGGCGGCGGTGCTGGTCACCTCGGAAGAATTTGCCAGGAAGCACGGCCTGACCATCCTCGCCCGGATCAAGTCGGTCGGCATCTCCGGCTGCGAGCCGGAGACGATGGGCCTCGGCCCGATCGGCTCGTCCAAAAAGGCGCTGGAGCGTGCGGGTATCTCTTCGAGCGATCTCGACATTGTCGAGATCAACGAAGCCTTTGCCAGCCAGGCGATCGCCTGCATCCGCGACCTTGGCTTGAAGGAAGACACGATCAACAAGGACGGCGGCGCCATCGCGATCGGCCATCCGCTGGGCGCGACCGGCGCGCGCATCGTCGGCAAGGCGGCGGCTTTGCTGGCGCGTGACGGCGGTCACTACGCACTCGCCACCCAGTGCATCGGCGGCGGTCAGGGCATCGCGACCGTGCTGGAGCGTGCATGATGGCTGACGCGATCAACAAGGTTTGCGTGATCGGCGCAGGGGTCATGGGCGCGGGCATCGCGGCGCAGGTCGCCAATGCCGGTGTGCCCGTCCTGCTGCTCGACATCGTGCCCAAGGACGGCGGCGACCGTGACGCCGTGGCCAAGGGGGCGGTGGCGAAGATGCTCAAGACCGAGCCCGCCCCCTTCATGTCGTCCGCCGCCGCCAGGCTGGTGGAAACCGGCAATATCGAGGATCATCTCGACAAGGTTGCCGAGTGCGACTGGATCGTCGAGGCGGTGGTCGAGCGGCTGGACATCAAGCAATCGCTCTATGCCAAGCTGGAGACGTTGAAGCGTCCCGGTACGGCGGTGTCGTCCAACACCTCGACCATCCCGCTCGGCCATCTGGTCGAGGGGCGGTCGGAGCAGTTCAAGAACGACTTCCTCATCACCCACTTCTTCAATCCGCCGCGTTACATGCGGCTGATCGAGATCGTGACTTCGGAGCACACCGATGCCGGTGTCGCGGCCAGGGTCGAGCAGTTCGTCGATCACCGCATGGGCAAGCGGATCGTCCGCGCCAAGGATAGGCCGGGCTTCATCGCCAACCGCATCGGCACCTATTGGCTGGCGGTCGCGATCAACGCGGCGATGGACCAGGGGCTGACCGTCGAGGAGGCCGACCAGATTGGCGGCTGTCCGATGGGCGTGCCCAAGACCGGCATTTTCGGGCTGATCGACCTGGTCGGCATCGACCTGATGCCGCTGCTCGCCAAGTCACTGTCCTCGACCCTGCCGGAAGGGGACGCCTATTTCGACACGATCCGCCCGCTGCCGCTGGTCGACAAGATGATCGCGGAAGGGTTCACGGGCCGCAAGGGCAAGGGCGGCTTCTACCGCCTCGACCGCAAGCCCGACGGCACCAAGGCCAAGCAGGCGATCGACCTCCAGACCGGCGAATATCGCGCGGAAAAGAAGCCCGAGCGTCTGCCGGGTCGCGCCGAGAAGGACTTGGCCGCTTTGGTCGCAACGCCGGGCAAGGTCGGCGACTATGCCTGGGCGGTGCTGGGTCCGGTCCTGTCCTATGCCGCCGGACTGGTCGGCGAGGCGGCGGACGATGTGGTCGCGATCGATGACGCGATGAAGCTGGGCTATAACTGGAAGTTCGGCCCCTTCGAACTGATCGACCGGCTGGGGCCGGGCAAGTTGGCCGAGCGGCTGCGTGCCGAGGGCAAGCCGGTCCCGGCGCTGCTGGAGACGGCGGGCGACCGCCCCTTCTACCGCGTGGTCGATGGCAAGCGGCAATATCTGACCGCAGGCGGCGACTATGCCGATGTCGTCCGTGCCGAAGGTGTGCTGCTGCTGGAAGACATCAAGCTGCGCTCCGAACCGCTGATGAAGAACGGCTCGGCGGCGCTCTGGGATGTCGGTGACGGCGTCGCGGCGTTCGAGTTCACCGGCAAGATGAACGCGCTCGACGAGCAGGTGCTGACCCTGCTGCAAAAGGCCATCGCGCTGGTGAAGAGCCAGTATAAGGCGCTGGTCATCTATAATGAGGGCAGCAACTTCTCGGCCGGGGCCAATCTGGGCCTCGCCATGTTCGCGGTGAACATCGCCGCCTGGGGCGAAGTCGACAAGCTGGTCGTCGCGGGGCAGCAGGCGTATAAGGCGCTGAAATACGCGCCTTTCCCGGTGGTCGCCGCGCCGGCCGGCATGGCGCTGGGTGGCGGGTGCGAAATCCTGCTCCACGCCGATGCGATCCAGGCGCATGCCGAAAGCTATATCGGGCTGGTCGAAACCGGCGTCGGTCTGGTCCCCGGCTGGGGTGGCAATGGCGAGTTGATCGATCGTCTCGCCAAGTCGCCCAAAATGCCCAAGGGGCCGATGCCCGCGGTCATGAAGGCGTTCGAGACCATCTCGACCGCGCAGGTGTCGCGCTCCGCCGCGCTGGCCAAGGACATGGGCTATCTCCGCAAGGACGATGGCGTCACCATGAACCGCGACCGCCTGCTGGCCGATGCCAAGCAAAAGGCGCTGTCGCTGGTCGAGGGCTATCAACCGCCCGAAAAGCCGGTCTTCCGCCTGCCGGGTGCGGCGGGCAAGGTCGCCTTTGACGGCGCGGTCGCCGACTTCGCCAGGAAGGGCGTCGCCACCCCCTATGACGTGGTGGTGGCGGGCCGTTTGTCGCGGGTCATGACCGGCGGCGATGCCGACCTGATCGATGAGGTGAGCGAGGACCAGTTGCTCAAGCTGGAACGCGCCGCCTTCATGGAAAGCGTCAAGGACGCGCGGACGCAAGGACGGATCGAGCATATGCTCGAAACCGGCAAGCCGCTGCGCAATTGATCGGGAGAGGATAATCCCATGCAAGTCTATAACGCGCCGCTGCGCGACATGCGTTTCGTCCTGCACGAGTTGTTCAGCGAGGACGAGTTCGGCCCCGTGGCGGGGCAGGACGAGTTCGGCCCCGAACTCTACGATGCGATTCTGGAAGAAGCCGCCCGCGTCACGCAGGAGGTCCTGCTGCCGCTCAACGCCACCGGCGATATCGAGGGCTGCAAGCTGGAGAATGGCGTCGTCCGCACGCCGTCCGGTTTCAAGCAAGCCTATAGTCAGTTCTGCGAAGGTGGCTGGGCCGCGCTCGCCTCGCCGGTCGAATATGGCGGGCAGGGGCTGCCAGAGGCGGTGAACAAGCTGGTCGAGGAGATGATCTGCGCGACCAACCTGTCGTTCAGCCTCTATCCCGGCCTGACCCACGGCGCGACCACCGCGCTGATGGGCCATGGCTCGGAGGACTTGAAGCAATTCTATCTGCCAAAGATGATCTCGGGCGAATGGTCGGGTACGATGTGCCTGACCGAGGCGCATTGCGGCACCGACCTCGGCCTGCTCCGCACCCGCGCCGAGCCGCAAGACGATGGTTCGTTCCTGTTGACCGGCGGCAAGATCTTCATCTCGGCGGGCGACCATGACCTGACCGACAATGTGATCCACCTGGTCCTTGCGCGCACCCCCGATGCGCCCAAGGGGGTTAAGGGGATCAGCCTGTTCCTGGTGCCCAAATATCTGCCCAAGGATGACGGCTCGGTCGGCCCCGCCAATGGTGTCAGCGTCGCGGCCATCGAACACAAGATGGGCCTCAAGGCGTCGGCCACCTGCCAGTTGGAGTTCAACAATTCCAAGGGCTGGGTCGTGGGCGAGTTGAACAAGGGCCTCGCCGCCATGTTCACCATGATGAACACCGAGCGTGTTTCGGTCGGCATCCAGGGCCTGGGCGTCAACGAGATCGCGTACCAGTCGGCGGTGGCGTACGCGAAGGACCGCTTGCAGGGCCGCGCACTGGGCGGCGCGGCGCGTCCCGACCTGCCCGCCGATCCGATCATCGTCCACCCGGACGTTCGCCGGATGCTGATGACCATGCGCGCCTATGCGGAAGGGTGTCGTGCGCTGGGTCAGTGGGCGGCACGCGGTCTGGATGCCGAGGCGCATGCGATCGACCCCGCCGACAAGTCGCGCGCGGCGGACTTCGTGGCGCTGATGACCCCGGTCGTGAAGGCGCTGTTCACCGATCTCGCCTTCGAGGCGGCCAACATGGCGGTGCAGGTCCATGGCGGCCATGGCTATATCCGCGACCACGGGATCGAGCAGTTCGTCCGCGACGCCCGCATCGCCCAAATCTATGAGGGCACCAACGGCGTCCAGGCGCTCGACCTGGTCGGGCGCAAGATGCCCGCGCATATGGGCCGCTATATGCGCCCGTTCTTCCATGCGGTGTCGGAACAGGTCGAGGCGCTCACCAAGCATGAGGACAAGGCGATCACCGGCTGGGCGGCGGGGATGCAGCAGGCGTTCGGCGCATTGCAACTCAGCACCGGCATGATCGCGCAGAAGGGGATGAAAGACCCCGAGGAAGCGGGTGCCGCCGCGACCGACTATCTGCGGCTGCTGGGGCTGGTCGGCATGGGGCATTGCTTCCTCAAATCGGCGCGGATCGCCACCGAGCGGCTGGCCGAGGGCACCGACGAGGCGGGCTTCTACAAGGCCAAGCTCGCCACCGCCGGGTTCTTCTTCGACCGCATCCTGCCCCAGGCGACGGCGGCGTTCCTGGCGATCAAGTCGGGCAAGCGGTCGACCATGGCACTGGAACTGGAAGCGTTTTGAAATATTGCGATGCCGACTGGCACTTGATTGCGGTCAGTCGGCATTATAGGCATGGAGCATTATCCTATGCGTCATGCTAATAACGTATAGGTAAGATGGAAGCGACCGTGAAAAGCGGCGCTTCGCCCGGACGAACGGGCATGGAGAGGAGAAGAAGCATGGTGTTGACCCTGACGGCCATGGCCCTTGCGGCGGCTGGCGTGAATGCGGACTCGGTGGTCGGCCGCTGGCAGACCCAGACGCGCGGCGGCGTCGTCGAGATCCAGAAATGCGGCAATTCGGTGTGCGGTCGCATCCTGACCTCGGAAAAGCTGCGCACCAATCCGGCGCTGACCGACCAGGCCAATCGCGATCCCAAGCAGCGCAATCGCCCGCTCAAGAACCTGTTGATCCTGCAAGGCTTTTCGCAGGACGGCGCGGCCTGGAGCGGCGGCACCATCTACAATGCCGAGGACGGCAAGACCTATAGCGCCAAGCTGACCCCGGAAGGGCCGGACACGCTGAAGGTGCGCGGCTGCGTCTTCGTGCCGCTGTGCAAGACGCAGACCTGGACGCGTATCCGCTGATCCTTTGCCCAATCACGAAAATCCTTCGGGGAGTATGCTCATGACCAAGTCGTTCAAGGCTCCGTTGCTGGCCTCCGCCGTCCTGTCCTCCTCCTTCGCCTTTGCGGGCGCGGCGCATGGCCAGGCCTTCTATCTTCAGGAACAGTCCACCCGTGGCCAAGGTCGCGCCTTTTCGGGTGAGGGTGCCGACACCGGCGCATCGTCGCTCTGGTGGAACCCGGCCTCGATCGCAGGGATGGAGCGCGGCGAGGCGGTGCTCGGCGCGTCGGCGATCATCCCGAAGGGCGATGTGGTCGATAGGGGCACGGTGATCGTGCGCCCCGGCCAGTCCGCGCGACCCGTCGGTGGCAATGGGGTTTCCGGCGATCCGATCAATCGCGGCATCGTGCCGTCCGGCGCGGTCGCCATTCCGCTGAACGACCGGGTTGCGGTCGGCCTTGCCGTGACGTCGCCCTATAGCTTCACCACCGAATATGACGCGAATAGCTGGGCCCGGTACAGCGCGCTGAAGACCGAATTGCGCACCATCGACATCCAGCCTTCGGTCGGTATCGCGGTGCTCGACTGGCTGCGCGTCGGTGGCGCGCTGAACGTCGAATATACCAAGGCCGAACTGGGCAACGCGCTCCCCAATTTGTCGCCGCTGCTGGCCGATGGGTATCAGCGGCTGAAGGGCGATGGCTGGGATCTGGGATGGACCGCCGGTGTGCAGCTTCACAATGACTGGGCGACGGTCGGCATCAGCTACAAGTCGCGGATCAAGCATCAGTTGAAGGGGAGCCTGGAAGTGGGCGGGCTGCTGGGCCCGCTCGCGGCACAGAACCGGACGGTCGATGGGGCGACGGCGGAATTCTACACGCCCGCGCAGATCATCGTCGCGGGCCGCTTCCGGGCCACCGACAAGCTGACGCTGAACGCACAGGCGGTGCGCTTCACCTGGGCCGATTTCGACGCGATCCGCCTGG
This sequence comes from Sphingomonas sp. 2378, assembly GCF_038084995.1. Classification (NCBI taxonomy): domain Bacteria; kingdom Pseudomonadati; phylum Pseudomonadota; class Alphaproteobacteria; order Sphingomonadales; family Sphingomonadaceae; genus Sphingomonas; species Sphingomonas sp. 2378. Next base: position 493 of record NZ_JAXCMJ010000005.1, on the reverse strand, counting down.
GCGCGCCGATCAACACCGCGATCCCGGAGAATTACAAGAACAGCTTCTCGCTGGCGGGCGGCTTTGACTATGCCGCCAATGAACGCCTGACCCTGCGTGCGGGTGTGCAGCGTGGCATTACTCCCACGCAGGACGGCAACCGCGACGCGCGCGTGCCGGATGCGAACCGCTGGAACTACTCGATCGGCGGCTCGTACAAGGTGACGCCGCGCTTCACCCTGGATGCGGCTGGCAGCTATATCGACTTCGCCAATGCCAGCATCGATCGCCGTACCGCCGCCTATGCGGGTACGGCCGCGCAGACGCCGATCCTGACCTCGGGGCAGGTGCAGAATGCCCGCGCGTTCGTCGGGTCGATCGGTGGCCGTTTCAGCTTCTGATTGAGGGAGTGGATATGAAGATCGTCGTGCCCGTGAAACGGGTGTTGGATTATAACGTGAAGCCTCGGGTGAAGGCGGACGGGACGGGCGTCGATCTGGCGAACGTGAAGATG